>JAAYRN010000077.1 GCA_012518765.1 Bacteroidales bacterium | reverse complement strand
ATTTCGTCTATAAATAAAATAACCTCTCCGTCGCTTACCGTTACCTCTTTGATAACACTTTTCAATCGTTCTTCAAATTCTCCTTTGTATTTAGCTCCCGCTACCAAAGCTCCCATATCCAAGGAAAAAACTTGTTTTGATTTTAAATTTTCAGGAACATCACCCGATACGATACGATGTGCTAAGCCCTCTGCAATAGCGGTTTTACCTACACCGGGTTCTCCTATTAAAATGGGATTATTTTTGGTTCGACGCGATAAAATCTGTAGAACTCTTCGGATTTCATCTTCTCGTCCGATTACGGGATCGAGTTTGTCTTTTTGTGCTAAGTCGTTCAAATTGCGTGCATAACGATTTAAAGCGTTGTAGCTTTCTTCAGCATGTGGCGAGTTAGCATGTCCTCCCTTACGAAGTTCTAAAATAGCTTGTTTCAATCCTTTTTCGGTTAAACCATTGTCTTTTAACAACTGAGCAGTATTATCATTTGTTGATAAAATTCCTAATAATAAATGTTCGATGGAAACATAGTCGTCTTTAAATTCCGACAAACTTCCCAATGCTTTTTGCAGGGCTTGATTGCTTGCATTGGACAAATAAATTCCACTACCTCCGCTTACTTTTGGAAGATTATCTACCATTTTATCAACCACTTGTGCAAGCATAGATGTATTTATATTGTTTTTCTTTAATAGATAAGGTACTATATCTTTATCTACTTCAAAAATAGCTTTTAATATGTGTGCATTCTCAATTTGTTGCTGTTGTTTTCCCAACGCAATATTTTGGGCTGTAGTAATTACTTCTTGACTTTTTATTGTAAATTTTTCTATATTCATAATTTTTTCTCCTTTTCAAAATTCAATATCTATAGGCTCAAATCTTATTCCAAGCCCTATTGAATGACAATACGACATTCAAATGTATCGAAAAATGACATTTTGTCTTATGAGAAATTATGTTGTTATTTTTAAGAAAAATTGTTTTTTAGGTACACAATACATATAAATCATCTCGCTGATTGATATAAAGATAGGGGATTTTATCTATGTATTTAATGGTTCGTTTTTCTTTTGTACCAAGAATCATATCAAATAGGTTGAGGTATTTGGTAGTCATACTTAAAACAAGGCTTGCATTGACTGTTTCGGCAAATGTACATGCGTAAGAATCAATATCTTCACCCATATCCGCTACTTGATGTTTTTTAAAAAGGACTTCAAGGTTAGTATATAATTTTTCAGTAAATCCTACATTTTCTTTTAGTTTATGTTTCAAAAAAGGGTCTTTATAGTTTTTATACAATACATGTATATAGGATCTATAATAGCGGCTAAAATAAGATGCCCATAAAGATTTTTCTTTAGAATATACAGAAGAATCCAAAGGGAGAACAATGTCTTTATAAGCATGAGGGACGGGCAAAGTTTTTCCAACAGCCAAGACAGGAGCTCTCGATTTTTTAATAAACGACAGGGCTTTGCGAGGAGTAAAAAAAGATGTTTTTTTGTTTTTCGATACTCCTATTACCATCAATATAACATCATTCTCTTCGGCAAAGCTATAAATTTCTTTGCGTAAAGGAGGACAAGTAGGATAGTGTGTTACTGTTATATTTTGTTGATTAGCCGTGTTTAATACATTTTTAAATACATCGCTATGCGTTTGTTGTTGTTCCAATAAGGGCATGATATATAACTCGGCACGAAAAATCATACTCAACGCCAAAGCATGGGCAATGGCTGCATCTCCATAGGGAGTGTAGTCTGTAAATCCTATGATGCACAATTTCTTTCTTTCTTCGTCCATAGTATTTTACAATCCTTTTACACGAGGTTTTCCTGCTATAAATTCCTTTAAATAAAAGGGTTCGGAATATGCAAGGTCGGCAACATGTTTATTTTTATATTTTTCAAAAGCCAGTTCTATCATATAACTTGCTGAGTTTTTAGAAGTAGAAAAAGTAATGTTGGGATGAGATGAAATAAATTCCTTGGTTTTTTTAACTCCATTTCCCGAAAATACAATGCTTTGTTTTTCAATAAACTCTTTGAAAGAATCGGGTTCTATAATTTTAGGTTGAACTTTTTCAATTAGCTGTAAATCATTATTATAAACGGCATAATACACTTCCATTCTACGAGCATCTATCAGGGGGCAATACAAGGATTTATCGGGGAATAAAGAACGTGCTCCCCATGCCATGCTTTGTAAGGTACTCACCATGATTAATGGTATTTTTAGGGCATAGCATAATCCTTTAGCTGTTGATAATCCGATACGTAAACCTGTATAAGAGCCAGGTCCTTCGCTAAAACATACAGCATCTATTTGATGAATTGAAATATTTGTTTGATGTAAAATCTTATCTATCAAAGGCATCAATTGTTCGGCATGTGAATTTCCTTTGCTGTCTTCTTGGAGAGCAATTAGTTTACCTGCTTTCGATATGGCTACCGAGCATATTTCTGTTGAGGTTTCTATGCAAAGGATAATAGCCATTGATTTAATGAGTTGTTATAGACAAAGATGGTTGAATATGAGCTTCTTTCCATTCTTTAAATTCTTTTGTAGTAGCTGCTTCGGGATAAGTTTTTTCAAAAAAAGGAATATCTTCCTCGGTAGGTGCAAAAAATTGGTCGATGACGTATAATTGTTTTACAAAATCGGTATATTGTTTATCTTCGTAGTAAATATCCAATTTATTGTGGTAGAAATCATACACTTGAGGCATATAAAAAATGGCACTATCTAAATATTGCTGTGTTTTCTCATGCTGGTTAGCTTGTTGATAAACCCACGATAAATAAACAAAATAAACAGGATCACTACCTAAATTTACATTCAGATAATCAGCATGTTCTATTGTTTTTTCAATCAAACCATGGCTGATAGCACTTTGCAATAAATAAAATTCGCTTATTTGTTTTTGAGCTGGAAATTCTTTTAAAAAATCTTTTGTCATTTGTGTAACCTCCTCATAATCTTTGTATAAGCTGGCTAAATTTAATTGCATGGTTCTTCCGTAAAGATTATGTATACAAGCCTGTTCAATCCAGTAGAAAGCACTATCAGCATGTTGATATTCTCGTTGAGCTATCATGTAATTAATATCCATTAATTGATTGATAAGGATTGTGTTATCATTTACAATATTCATTTTGTTTGAGGCTTTCATGCGCCAGTCGTCCGACCAATACACTCCTGAAACAATGGAAAAAGCATCGTTAATCTTTATTTCTCCTTTTTGTTGTCCAAATTCCCAATCTTCTACCGAAATACTTCCGTTATAATACGTTCTAAATATGGCATGTACTTCTCCTTTTTCGCGATACAATCGGATAAATCGTATATCGGCTCCGTCTTCAATCAAAGCTGCCATATTATCGCCCGGTTTGAAATTATTTTGTAAAAATTCCAATAATTCTTTTTGCTTAAACTCTTTATCTTCACCTTGTATATGCGATATAAACACATCATAATCAATGGATTCATTTAACAATATTCCATTCCCTTGATATATATCTTTCAATATATTTTCGATAAAAGAAAGATAATCTTCATCGGTAAAATCTTTCGTTGAGTTACAGGCTAAGAAACTAAAAGAGATAAATGCTAATAAGAAAATTTTATAGATTCTCATGGTTGTAAAAATCGTTTTATAGTGAATAAAATATATTATTCTACCGTAACTGATTTTGCTAAATTTCTCGGTTGATCGACATTGCATCCTCTCAATACAGCTGTATGATAAGCAAGTAGTTGTAATGGAATAATTGCTAAAAATGGGATAAACATTTCAAGAGTTTCTGGAATTTCGATTACATAATCCGATAATTTTTTTACTTCCACATCTCCTGCAGTAACAATAGAAATTATTTTTCCTTTTCTGGATTTAACTTCTTCTATATTGCTAATCACTTTTTGATAAATATCGCCATCTGTAGCTACCACAATTACAGGCATTTCTTCGTCAATCAAGGCAATAGGTCCGTGTTTCATTTCGGCGGCTGGGTATCCTTCTGCATGTATATAAGAAATTTCTTTTAATTTTAACGCCCCTTCAAGTGCGATTGGAAAGTTATATTTTCTTCCTAAGTAAAGTGCATTTCTTGAGTCTTTTATATACATGGCTATTTCTTTTGCCAAGGCATCTGTTTGTAGTGTATATTTTACTTTTTCGGGAATTTTTTCCAATTCGGCTATCATTTCGTAGTATTCTGTTCTCGAAATTTTACCTTTTCTTTTGGCTAAACAAAGAGCCATTAAAGTCAACACCGTAACTTGTGCTGTAAATGCCTTGGTAGAAGCCACTCCAATTTCAGTCCCTGCATGAGTAAATGATCCTGCATGTGTGGCTCTTGCAATAGATGAGCCTACTACATTACAAACTCCCAATACGGTAGCTCCTTTTGTTTTTGCTAAATTAACAGCTGCCAAGGTATCAGCAGTTTCTCCCGATTGAGAAATAGCTATAACTACATCATCTTCATAAATAATGGGGTCTCTGTATATAAATTCCGATGCATACTCCACTTCGACAGGAGTACGAACCAACTCCTCAAACATATATTCGGCTATGAGACCGGCATGATACGATGTTCCACAGGCTACAATAATTATTCTGCGGGCTCGAAGAATGGTTTCTTCGTATTCTATAATTCCTCCTAAGGAAACCACCTCTTTTTTTACATTTAAACGCCCTCTCATACTATCGGCTATGGAATTAGGTTGTTCATAAATTTCTTTGAGCATATAATGTTCAAAATCACCTTTTTCAAGCTGAGTTAGATTGATTTCCAATTCTTGAACATAAGGAGTTATTTTTTTATCTTCTATCGTTTTCAAGTGTAAATCTTCCCCTTTGCGGATGATAGCCATTTCTCCATCTTTCAGATAAACAACTCTTTTAGTGTATTCTACTATGGCTGAGCCATCGGAAGCTACGTAAAATTCATCTTCGCCAATACCAACAATCAGCGGACTTCCTTTTTTTGCAGCAATAATAGTATTGGGGTCATCTATGGAAACAACTACAATACCATAAGTTCCAACTACTTGTGTTAATGCAAGGCGTATAGCTTCCGAAAGTTGCATGTTAGCATGTTGTTTTTTTATATCTTCAATCAAATGAATCAAAACTTCGGTATCGGTGTTGCTTTCAAACTCATACCCTCTTTTAAGCAACTCTGCCTTCAAAACTTGGTAATTTTCAATAATGCCATTGTGAATCAATGCCATTTTTTTGTCGTTCGACATATGGGGATGTGCATTTTGCTCATTAGGTTCTCCATGCGTTGCCCAGCGAGTGTGTGCTATTCCGACCGTTCCCGAAGTATCTTTATCTTCGCAAAATTCTTCTAAACGACTTACTTTCCCCTTGGTTTTCATCACATTTACCTTGTCTTGTAAAAGGGCAAGTCCAGCACTATCGTATCCCCTGTATTCCAAGCGATGCAATCCTTTGATTAAAATAGGGTAGGCGTTTTTTTCTCCAATGTAGGCTACTATTCCACACATAATAAATTGTATTTATTCATTTATAAAAGAATATGTTAGTTCTAAACGTAAACGATTTTTGTTGTTTTTAGGATTTACTCCGTATAACATCATTCTGTTTGCTTTTGTTGCTGCTCCTTTTACAACTAAGTGTAAAGGGTAGTTTGCGGTTCCTTCTAATAGCAACTTTTGAATATATTGCGTTATTCTGAATCTATATTCATTGGTTTGCTTGTGATATATGCCTCCAAAATATTCGGGTCCCATCAAGTAATCGGGAAGGTAATAAGAGGTGGAGGCGGTGGAATCTTTTTTATAGTATAAATCCAATGCTGGAGGTTGGAAAAAAACAGAATAATCTCCTTCATAACGAGTTACAACTAATTCTGCTTTGTAAATCATTACTTTTTTTCCTTTAAACATGTTTTGTAAATAAGGGAAATGAATCAATGTTTTGATTCCTCCCGATGCCTGAACAAATAAATTTTCTTCGGCTTCGCTATAGTCCTTTTCTATAATTTGCTTTTTTAGCGATGTGTTGGCATGTGCATAATCAAAATGATTGACGGTAGAAAAGCGTTCGGCTGATTTATTTACAACAAAAGAATGTTTTAAATTTGTTTTTTGGTCGTTATGATAATAAATAGTTAGGGATGAAATAGCGTCTAACATATCTACGTAAACAATAGAACCATTGTTATTTATGGCTTGTGCTTGTATGAATAATCCTTTGAAATAGGCTAAAAATTTATCATTATTTGATAATTCATCAGAGCCTGATTTATCCATAAATTTTGTTTTACCAAACGATTTCTTTAAAGGGATTCGTATAGTAGGATTCGTTTGGACAGAGTCATTTTTATGTACTGTATTTGGCTTTAAATGACATTGGAAAGGAGTTGTTTCTATCAGGTTTTCTGATTGATACGATAGAGTTGAAGTGCTGTAATATGTTTTTTCAATATCTAAACTTTCGTCTAATTCATACACTCGTATTTCGAAAGGATTGAGGGTGTCTCCAAAAAATCCTTTGTAGGAAAGCGTAAGTACAATGGAGTCTAAATCTGCATTTTCTCCAAAATTCAGGGCATTTTCAGTCAATCGAAACTGCGAATAAATACTTGCTTGTGTATATCCGAATATGGGGTCTGAAACAAATCCTAACAAATTCAAACTCATTTCATCGGTAATGATTGAATCGTCTTTGGCTGAAAAAGCACTTAGCGTTAAGGTGTCGGTATATTGAAGTTCGATGTTTTCACTTTCTGGAACTATATTTTTCCCAACAATATTTTCTTCTTTTTTACATGAAACGAAAAAACCTACTGTCAGACAAAGTAACAAAATTGTTTTTATGTTCATTATTTTTGTTTAAAATAAGTTTAGCTACTCTAACACTCTCTCGTATAATGAAATATAATCTGATCCAAAATTATCTTGTGGATGGATAAAATTAATTTTATCTGAATCGTAAATATGGGATTTTATAGATTCTTGCACATCTTCGTGCCCCAATACTACCGCATCGGAATAGTCTATTGCCAATTTGGTTGTACTTTCGTAAGTTGCATCTTTGTATTTAGCCGCATCTTTATTAGGTACTGCTGTCGATTTTAGCTTATTAGGTAGCGATCGATTTAATTTTCGATTTAAACTTTCATCGTAAACAGAATACACAACTTTGGAATTAGCAAAAATGGGATTATCCATGTATACCGTTTTTACATAAAGTGGGACTAAATTAGAAATCCAACCATTGCAATGAATGATGTCGGGAGTCCATCCCAAGTTTTTAACCGTTTCTAATACTCCTTTTGCAAAAAACATTGCTCTTTCGTCATTATCTGTAAAAGAATTTCCGTTTTTATCATGTAGCATGAATTTTCTATGAAAATATAACTCATTGTCAATGAAGTATGTTTGCATGTGTACTGACTGGATAGATGCAACTTTGATTATTAAAGTATGATCGGTATCCTTGATAATAATATTTTGGCCCGACAAGCGGATTACTTCGTGTAATTGATTTTTACGTTCGCTAACAAGACCATAACGTGGCATGAAAGCACGAATCTCAATCCCACTTTCTTGCATTGTTTGAGGCAAGTATCTCCCTATTTTAGACATATGTGTTTCTTCTACATAAGGAGTAATTTCTTGATTAACAAACAAAATTTTGTGAGCTGACATAAAACCTCTTTTTTTAAAATTTGCTTTGCAAAAATAATAAAAAAAAATGAGAAAAACAACTTTCAATAAATTACACCTTGTTAAAATGGCAGGAAACGAAAATATGGTCTATCTTTTGCACACTAATTTTTCTGAATTTAAATAACAATACAATGTGTAAAATTAGTAAGGATGTATATTTTTTTGCATTGTATTTTTTTATATTTTTGACAATGTTTTAAACGTAAACATAATTTTATTTGTTCACAATCTGTAAATAATTATATAAGAAATGAATAATTGGTCTTTTTCCAACGATTTAGAAACTGTAATTCGCTATAGCTCAACCGAAGCCCAGCTATTAGGGAATGAGTATATAGGAGTAGAACATCTTTTTTTAAGCATGATAGATTACGAAACTCCTGTTTTAAGCCATATTTTTGCCGAATTTGATGTTGATGCAAACATATTAAAAGAACATATTTTACAAAAAATTGCAAGCCTTTACGACTCCAAACCCATTACAAGCAACGAGCCCCTACCTCTATACCGACAAACAGAGCGTATCATTAATTTGGCAGGATTGTTTGCAAAAAAACATCATAGCAAAAACATTGATGTTGAGCATTTAATCCTTGCTATGCTTTGGAAAGAAGATAACTATATAAAAAAACTCTTGGAAGAATACGGAATTACTTACAAGAAAGTGGAAAATCTGTTAATGCCGGAAAAATCGACACAAGAAGAGCCTCGTAATATGTCGTTAGATACAGACCCTGACGATTCAACATTCCACGAAAATCCGTCTTCTGGTTTGAAGTCAAGGAAAGATAATAAAAAAAGAAATACTACCCCTGTATTGGATGCTTTCGGACGCGATCTAAACAGAGCCGCCGAAGAAGGAAGGTTAGATCCCATCGTAGGTAGAGAAAAAGAGTTAGAGCGTATAGCTCAGATTCTTAGCAGAAGAAAGAAAAATAATCCTATTTTGATAGGTGAACCTGGCGTAGGAAAATCAGCCATAGCCGAAGGATTGGCTTTACGCATAAAACAGCGTAGTGTACCTCGCATACTTTTCAATAAACGCATTGTTACCTTAGACATAGCCTCTATGGTAGCTGGTACCAAATATCGAGGACAATTTGAAGAAAGAATGAAAGCTGTTTTGGCTGAACTAGAAGCGAATCCCGATGTGATTTTATTTATAGACGAGCTTCATACCATTGTAGGTGCCGGAAATGCTTCTGGTTCCTTAGATGCTTCCAATATGTTTAAACCTGCTTTAGCTCGCGGCGAATTACAATGTATAGGAGCCACTACCTTAGATGAATACCGTAAACACATAGAATCAGACGGAGCGTTGGAAAGACGCTTTCAAAAAGTATTAATAGAACCTACATCTCCTCAAGAAACCATTGAAATACTTAACAACATCAAAAGTAAATACGAAGATCATCACTTAGTATATTACACAGAAGATGCTATAAAAGCCTGTGTAACACTTACTCAACGTTATATATCCGACCGATGCCTCCCCGATAAAGCCATAGATGCCTTAGACGAAGCTGGGGCAAGAGTTCATATTCATAACATTGATGTCCCTGAAGGCATTATAACTATGGAAAAAAGATTGGAAGAATTGGAAGAAGCTAAAAAAGAAGCTATTCAAAAACAATCTTACGAAGAAGCAGCTAAATTTAGAGACATGTCTAAAGAGTTGGAAGAAGAAATGGATATTGCTAAAAAAAGCTGGGAAAAAGAAATACAACTGAACCGAAAAGAAGTATCGGAAGAAACTGTCGCCGACGTAGTAGCTATGATTACAGGCGTACCTGCCAAACGCATAGCCAAAGAAGATAGCCATAAATTATCTTCCATGGAAAAAGACCTCAACGAACAAATCATAGGTCAACAAGAAGCCATTCAAAAAATCACCAAAGCTATACGCCGAAACAAAGTTGGACTCAAAGACCCGAACAAACCCATTGGAACATTTATTTTTTTAGGTCCCACAGGTGTGGGAAAAACCTATTTGGCAAAAGTTTTAGCTAATTATTTATTTGATAGCCACGATGCTATGATTCGTATTGACATGAGTGAATACATGGAAAAATTCACCATTTCACGCTTAGTGGGAGCTCCTCCCGGATATGTAGGATACGAAGAGGGTGGACAATTAACCGAAAAAGTAAGACGAAAACCCTATTCTATCGTTTTATTAGACGAAATAGAGAAAGCACATATAGACGTATACAATATTCTACTACAAGTATTTGACGAAGGGCATCTTACTGATGGATTGGGACGTAAGGTAGATTTTAAAAACACCATTATCATCATGACTTCCAACGTAGGTAGCCGACAGTTAAAAGAATTTGGAACAGGTGTAGGTTTTTCAACCACAGCACGAAAAGAATCTTACTCAAAAAATGCACAAAAAGTAATAGAAGATGCTGTTAACAAACAATTTGCTCCTGAATTTATCAATCGAATTGATGAAATTATAGTATTTAACACACTTGAAAAAGAAGAAATTTTTAAAATCATTGATATTGAATTACAGCATGTTTACAACCGATTAAAAGAATTAGGCATTCAACTTACACTTTCTAATAATGCCAAAAATGCCCTGTCGATAAAAGGATGGGATCCACAATATGGAGCCAGACCCTTAAAACGTACCATTCAAAGATATGTAGAAGACACTATCTCTGAAAATATTATAAATAAAGAAATAGAATCGGGCGACAATATAACTTTACATTACAAAGAGGAAACCGACACCTTTTATATTAAAAAAAAGAAACCTAAAAAAGTCAAAAAAGAATAAAAAATCATGCGAATAGGTGTCAATACTCGGCTGTTTGTAAAAGGAAAAATGGATGGAATTGCTTGGTTTTCGTACGAAGTACTTAAACGTATCGTAAAAGCACATCCCGAACATGAGTTTGTCTTTTTTTTCGATAGACCTTATTTGGACGAATTTATTTTTTCTGACAATGTCAAACCCGTGGTTGTATTCCCTCCGGCAAGACATCCTATTTTATGGTTTTTGTTTTTCGAAATTGGAATAAAAAGAGCTTTAAAAAAAGAAAAAATCGACCTATTTCTCTCTCCAGATGGATGGCTTTGTTTAAATACTAAAGTAAAGACAATCAATATTATTCATGATTTAAACTTTGAGCATCATCCCGAATTTTTACCTTTACTTCCTCGCTTGTATAGTCGTTATTTTTTCCCTTTATTTGCTCGTAAGGCTGACGCATTGATTACGGTCTCTAATTTTTCAAAAAGAGATATTATAAATACATATCAGATTCCTGCCGAAAAAATAGATGTTGTTTACAATGCTGCTGCCGAAGATTTTTTTGAAATTCCTCCTCATGAAAAAGAAAAAGTTAGAAACTCGCTTACCAACGGTCATCCCTATTTTGTTTTTGTAGGTAGTGGCAATCAACGTAAAAACATAACTACACAGCTACGTGCTTTCGATCTTTTCAGGGACCAAGGATATGAAGCCAAATTAGTATTTGCTGGAACACAAAAATACTGGACCAAATCAATGAAAGAGGTTTATAGTTCCTTGAAATATCAAAACGATGTTATTTTCACAGGTTATGTTTCAACTCAGCGTTTAAATGAAATTATTTCTTCATCCGAAAGTTTATTGTATGTTTCTTATTTTGAAGGATTTGGTGTCCCTATTTTGGAAGCATTTTCATGTGGTGTTCCTGTTATCACTTCCAATGTTACAGCCATGCCCGAAGTTGCCGGCGACGCTGCTATATTAGTTAATCCATACAATATGACCGAAATCACCCACGCAATGATTGAAATTTTTACCAATAAAACTTTACATGCCGAGTTGGTTTTAAAAGGGAAAAAACAATTAAAAAAATTTTCTTGGGATGCTACTGCCGATCAGTTATGGAAAACTATAGATAAATTTTTATAAGAAATTCAAAGTTTCTTCCTTTGTTATTTTTTGGCAATAATGGCATCTTAATTTAATACTACTTGTATCCAACACTTTAAATTTTTGTAAAACATCTTCATTGTTTGTTATACATTTGGGATTAAAACATTTTACAATTCCCTCAAAAGATGTCGGTAAAGTAAGGTCAAATTTTTCGATAACATCGTAATCTTTTATCGTTATTAAAGTAGCATAAGGCGAAACAATTGCTATTTTATTAATTTCGCTTCTTTCAAAATATTTATCCTGTATTTTTATAATTGCCTTTCTACCCAACTTTTTACTATTCAAATTAGTTCCAAACAATATTTGATTTGAATAAATATCTAAATTCAATATTTTAATAACTTGAAATAGTTTATCGGCAGCTATATGGTCTATTACTGTTCCATTTTTTATGGCTGATACTATTAATTCTTTTTTGCCCATTTTTTTTTATTTTAATCCTAAAATTGAAGCGATAAGTGCTTGTCGTACATATACTCCATTTAAAGCTTGTTGGAAATAATATGCGTGTGTGGTATTGTCTACATCTTTATTTATTTCATTCACACGAGGAAGCGGATGAAGTATTTTCATGTTTTCTTTTACATTGTTAAGCATGGATTTATCTAACAAATAAGCATTTTTAACCCTTTCATAATCCTGAATATCTACAAAACGTTCTCGCTGTACACGTGTCATATATACTATATCTGCTTTATCTAAAGCCTCTTGCATTTCAGTATATTGAAAATATGTAAGTTTTCTTTCTTTAATAAGTATTTTTACGGCACTGGGTAGCTTTAAACTTTCGGGCGAAACTAAATGAAAAGTTGTGTTAAAGTTACACATAGCTTCTACTAAAGAATGAACGGTTCTTCCATATTTTAAATCACCCACCATAGCCACGTGGAGGTTGTCTAAGGTTTTTTGTGTTTTTTTGATAGAATATAAATCCAACAAGCATTGTGTAGGATGCTGATTTGATCCATCACCCGCATTAATTACAGGAATATCCGCTACTTCGCTTGCCCACCGCGAAGCTCCTTCTAACGAATGCCGCATAATGATTAAGTCTGCATAATTAGCTACAGTTTTGATAGTATCAGACAAACTTTCACCTTTTGTAGCACTGGAGTTATTAACATCTGCAAAGCCAATTATCTTGGCTCCTAATTTATTAGCAGCACTCTCAAAACTCAATCGAGTACGTGTAGAGGGTTCAAAAAATAAAGTAGCTATTACTCTCCCTTCGGCTATATTTTGAATGGGAGTTTTTTCAAAATCCTTAGCCATTGATAAAATATGAAGGTATTCTTCCGTATTAAAGTCGGTAATAGATATTAAGCTTCTTTTTTTTAAACTAATCATTTTTTGGTAATATTAAAATTAAAAAAAAAGCGACTTTTCAGAAAGTCGCTTTCTCGTTTGAATTATTTTTTGGAACCTTCAAGTTTGTGTTTTTTTGCAAAGTCAGCCATAATGTCTTTAAAGCTTGGACTTCCTATTTCTTGCATTTCAGAGCCAACTTTAACACAAGGTTTATCTATTTTAATCACTCTATTAATATCTATAGGCGTGGCTATAAGTACTAAATCGCAGGGAGTATTTCTAATAGTTGTTTCTAAATCAGCTACTTGTTGGTCGCTATATCCCATCGAAGGTAAAATAGGCCCTAAGTTAGGATAATCTTCAAATGTTTCTTTAATTTTTCCTACAGCATATTCTCTGGGGTCAACTAATTCGGCTGCACCATATTTCAATGCGGTTAAGGCTCCGTAACTATACTCAATATCTCCGTGTGTTACAGTAGGTCCTTCTTCTACCACCAATACTCTTTTCCCTCTGATTACTTCAGGATTATCTACAAATGAAGGAGAGCAAGCATCCATTATAACGGCGTTAGGTACTATTTCGGCTACATTATCTCTTACCAATTGTAAATCGTATAAGTTGGAACTTTCTATTTTATTAAATACTACCACATCGGCTAAACGTAGGGTTGTAGATCCTGGATAATAACATGTTTCATCTCCAGCTCTTTGAGCATCAACCATTGTAATCATTAAATCGGGTTTTATAAATGAAAAATCATTATTCCCTCCGTCCCACAATATTACATCGGGGTTTTCTTTTTCGGCTTCGCGTAAAATGGCTTCGTAATCTATTCCTGAATAAACAATTGTATTACGAACTACGTGTGGTTCATATTCTTCCATTTCTTCTATGGTACATTTATGTTTTTTCAAATCTTCGACTGTTGCAAATCTTTGAACGGCTTGTTTTGCCAAATCACCATAGGGCATAGGATGTCTGATTGCAATTACTTTTAATCCTAATGCTTGTAATTCTTCTACAATTCTTCTTGATGCCTCGCTTTTCCCTCCTCCTGTGCGTACAGCTCCTGTTGCAACAACGGGTTTGGTTGATTTCAACATAGTGGTTTCTAAGCCCATAAGTTTAAAATCAGCACCTGCAGCATTCACCACCGATGCTAAATCCATTACATAATTGTAATGTACGTCGCTGTAAGCAAAAACACACTCATCTACTTTATATTTTTCAATTAATTCAATCAAATCATCTTGAGAATAAATTGGTATTCCATCTGGATATAAATTTCCAGCTAATTCGGTAGGATATTTTTTTCCGTCAATATCTGGGATTTGAGCAGCTGTAAATGCTACTACATTGTAATTTTCATTTCCTCTAAAATACATATTAAAATTGTGGAAATCTCTTCCCGCTGCTCCGATAATAATTACATTCTTCTTTTTCATCATATTTTTATTGTTTTTGTGTTATTATATACGCTAATTTTTTGCTTCTGCAAAGTTATATATTTTTATGGTTATTTTAGGTAATGTTCTATTATTTTTTTGGCTTTTTATGTTTTTGTGTATCAAACATATAAAAAAAGGAATCACGTAGATTCCTTTTTTGCTCTTAGATTATTTCGCACCAATTAAATATATCTTCTTCTTCTCCGTATTGAATACCTTGTAATAATTTAAATAATTTGGTACTCCATGGACCGGGTTGTCCATCTTTTGAAAAGATATATTGTTTGTTGTTGTCTAAGTCGTCAATTTTTTCAATAGGACTTATTACGGCAGCTGTTCCGCATGCTCCTGCTTCTTCAAAAGTTTCTAACTCCTCAATACCAACTGGACGGCGTTCAACCTTCATTCCCAAATGTTCTGCTAATTGCATCAAAGATTTGTTGGTTATAGAAGGTAGAATAGAATCCGATTTTGGAGTGATGTAAGTATCGTTTCTTATTCCGAAAAAGTTAGCTGCTCCGCACTCGTCAATGTATTTCTTTTCAATAGCATCCAAATAAAACACATTGGAGTATCCCATAGATACAGCTTCAGTTCCAGCACGTAAACTTGCAGCATAGTTACCACCTATTTTATAAGTTCCTGTTCCTAATGGTGCTGCTCTATCATATTTACGAGTAACAACAAAAGGAGTAGTTTTAAATCCACCTTTAAAATAAGGGCCTACAGGTGTTACAAAAATAATAAATAAGTACTCATCGGCTGGTTTTACACCTACTTGAGGTCCTGTTCCAATTATCAAAGGACGTATATACAAGGATGCTCCTGTGCCGTAAGGAGGAACAAATCGTTCGTTTAATTTTACAGCTTGGCGTACCGCTTCTTTAAATTTCTCAACAGGAAACTCTGCCATCATAATACCTTCACATGATTTTTGTAAACGTTTAGCATTTTCTTCCATACGAAAAACGCGAAGTTTATCGTCTTTTCCACGAAAAGCTTTTAATCCTTCAAATGCTTCTTGACCGTAATGTAAGCAAGTAGCCGCCATGTGAATAGGAATTTCCTCAGATGAAGACACTTCCAATTCGCCCCACTCTCCGTTACGATAGTAACATCTGACATTATAATCTGTTTTCAGATACCCAAATGCTAAGTTTTTCCAATCTATATTTGTCATAATCTTAATATAATTTTTGGTTATTAATTTTATAATGGTTATTTTTTACAAAAATAAGCTATTTTTCAATGCCGTTTCTATTTATTTTGAATTGTTTTTCGCTGTTTTTTGTTAAGTGTTCAAAATCAAAAAGTTAAATTTAAAATCCTCTGTATTCTTCATACAGCATAATCATATTGTACAAGGTTTTAAATCCTGAGTACATCTTCAAAAAAAAGTAAGACAAAACTCAAATATTCATATCTTAATGCTATATATATCGAAAAAATATTACTTCCGTATTTTTACATATTCTCTTGCAAAATAAAAAAATTATACCGAAATTTGCTTTTTATTACAATTAGAAATAGAATGATAGATTTAAAAGTAAGAATCAATGATTTAGAGTTTAAAAATCCCGTACTAACTGCATCGGGGACCTTTGGATATGGCGAAGAATTTTGCGATTTTATAGATTTAAACCTTTTGGGAGGGATTATTGTCAAGGGAACTACAGGCTCACACCGCGAAGGAAATCCCTATCCACGCATGGCTGAAACTTCAGCAGGAATGCTAAATGCAGTAGGATTACAAAACAAAGGAATTGATTATTTTATCGAAAAAATTTATCCTAATATTCATCATTTTGATACTCATATCTTGGTCAATGTGTCGGGGTCAACCGTAGAAGAATACATAGACATAGTAGAAAAACTAAACGAATTAGATAAAATTCCTGCCATAGAGTTAAATATATCCTGTCCCAATGTAAAAGAAGGAGGAATGGCTTTTGGAACTACAACTGCATCTGCCCAAAAAGTGGTAAGTGCAGTGCGTAAGGCTTATAAAAAAACATTGATAGTAAAATTATCGCCCAATGTTACGGACATTAGCGAAATAGCAAAAGCCGTTGAAGCCGCCGGAGCCGATTCTATATCACTTATTAACACTTTATTAGGTATGGCTATTGATGCCGAAAAACAAACTCCTATTTTATCTACTATTACAGGAGGGCTTTCGGGCCCCTGTGTAAAACCCATTGCTTTACGCATGGTTTGGCAAGTGTATAAAGCAGTTCATATTCCCATTATCGGATTGGGAGGGATCATGAATGCCAAAGATGCCATAGAGTTTTTCTTAGCAGGAGCTACTGCTATTCAAGTAGGTACTGCTAATTTTATAGACCCAACCATTACCGTAAAAATCAAAAAAGGCATTGAAGATTATTTAAACCGCCATCAAATAAACTCTATCAACGACATAATAGGAGCTTTAAAAGTATAATTAAAAAAACAACAATTTATGAAAAAATTCAATTTCATTTTTCTTTTTTTTGGAATTATTATATCCTCATACTCTATAACTTATACACATAACTATTCCAATATATCCTACGTAATTCAAACAACGGATACTAATAAAATATATACCGATGTTGAAAAAAAGGCAGAATTTCCGAGAGGGAAAAAAGCACTTGCAAAATACTTAACGAATAACATTAATTATCCTACAGAAGCTAAAGAAAAAAACATTTCGGGTAGAGTGTTTGTCGGATTTGTTGTTGAAAAAGATGGAAGTATTACAAATGTAAATATTAGAGTAGGTCGAGACCCTCTTTTAGACGCTGAAGCCTTGCGTGTGGTAAAATCAATGCCCAAATGGAAACCTGCAAAAGAAAAAGGAAAAGTCGTACGTAGTAAATTTATTTTACCCATCGTTTTTGTTATACAATAAATAATATATATCTATGAAATACAAAGAAATAGAAAATAGTTTTTTTATTAATAATCGTAAAAAATTATTGAATTATATCCCTAAAAATGCGTTGATATTACTAACATCCAACGATGAAATGCCTGAAACAGGAGATCAAAATTTTCCTTTTCGTCAACATGCTGATTTTTTCTATTTAACAGGCATTGATCAAGAAAAAAGTATATTAGCCCTTTGTCCTCAACATCCAAATCCTCAATACAGAGAAGTATTATTTTTACTTCAAACCAACGAAACCATTGCTGTATGGAATGGCTATAAATATACGATTGAACATGCCCAACGGGTATCGGGTATTCAAAACATTCAATGGTTGTCAAGTTTTGATTCCATATTAAAAGAAATGGCGTATGCCTCCGAAAAAATATACTTAAATTTACAGGAAAATTTTCGCTACGATACAGAAATAGAGCGACAAGAACTAAGATTTTGTAAAAAAATTCAAGAATTATTTCCCTTACACACCTACGGTCGCCTTGCTCCTATTTTCACTTCTTTACGATTAAAGAAAGAATTGGTTGAAATCGAATTGATAAAAAAAGCCTGTAACATAACAGCCCAAGCTTTTAACCGTTTGCTACATTTTGTAAAACCCGGTGTCATGGAGTACGAAGTAGAAGCTGAAATCATACACGAATTTATTCGAAATGCCACTAACGGACACGCCTTTGCCCCCATCGTTGCCTCAGGAAAAGATAGTTGCGTATTGCATTATATCAAAAACGACAAAGAGTGTAAAGATGGTGATTTGTTATTGCTCGATTTTGGATGTTCTTATGCAAACTATGCCAGCGATTTAAGTCGAACCATCCCCGTAAACGGGAAATTTACTCCCCGCCAAAAACAAGTATACGACGCATGTTGGAGGGTATACGAATTTGCAAAAAAACTCTATGTGCCTGGAATGACTATCAATAAAATAAATAAAGAAGTATTTATAATGATGGAAAAAGAATTAGTAGGTTTGGGATTATTTACACAAGAAGAAGCTGATAATGAAGACAAAACAACCTTCCCCTTGGTAAGAAAATACTTTATGCACAACATTGGGCATTTTATGGGAATAGATACGCATGACGTAGGAGATAGAGAGGTTATTTTTGAAGAAGGAATGGTAGCCACTTGCGAACCAGGGATTTATATTCCAGAGGAAGAAATTGGTGTTCGTATAGAAACCGATATACTCATTGCCAAAAATCCCATCGACCTTATGGCGGATATACCCTCCCAATCTGACGAAATAGAAAAAATAATGACAAAGAGAAAATAATTATATCAAAATCATTGTTAAAATAATAAACTTGCTGATTTACAATAATAATTTGCACAAAGCAAGCGTTATCCATAGCGTATTAAATTTAAAATAGATGACTGATTTTTTCGAACAATTACTTGAAAAGTTTAAACTACCTCTTGAAGATCCCATTTTGATTTGCTCGTTAATATTATTCATCATTTTATTATCTCCTATTTTACTTCGTCGATTAAATATTCCAGGTATAATCGTTTTGATTCTTTCCGGATTAATCATAGGACCTCACGGATTAAATGTTTTAGAAAACGATTCGGCTATTCAGCTTTTCTCGACCATAGGATTATTATACATTATGTTTATTGCAGGTCTTGAATTAGATTTAAATGAATTCAAAGCCAATCGATTTAAAAGTGTTTTATTCGGTTTTTTTACCTTTATCATTCCTTTATCTGTAGGTTATCCTGTTTGTTATTATTTATTGGGCTACGATTTTAACGCCAGTTTGCTCACTGCCAGTATGTTTGCTACTCACACTTTAGTAGCATATCCCATTGTTAGTAAATTAGGTGTATCGAAAAATCAGGCAGTGGCTGTTACTGTTGGAGGAACTATATTAACTGATACTGCGGTACTTATTATTTTAGCCGTCATTATGGGAAAAAGTCAAGGAAGTCTAAATCAAGAGTTTTGGATACGCTTAGGAGTATCGTTGACCATTTTTTCCATTATTATGTTTTTAATTATTCCCATAATAGCCAAATGGTTTTTCCGTAAATTAGAAAGCGAAAAACACTCCCATTATATTTTCGTTTTGTCTATGGTGTTTTTTGCAGCATTTTTAGCCGAAGTAGCAGGAGTTGAACCTATTATAGGTGCTTTTATGGCAGGTTTAGCCTTAAACAAACTCATTCCTCATTCTTCTGCCCTGATGAATCGTATTGAATTTATAGGCAATTCATTATTTATTCCATTTTTTCTGATTAGCGTAGGAATGTTAGTCGATATAAGTGTACTTTTAAAAGGACCTATGGCATGGATAATAGCGGGAACTCTTTCCATAGTTGCCATTGCAGGGAAATGGATAGCTGCATTTTTCACACAACTTATATTTAGATACACCAAAACGCAACGCCAGCTTATTTTTGGTTTAAGTGGGGCTCATGCTGCCGCTACACTTGCTGTAATATTAGTAGGATATAGAGCCGAAATTTTAGACGAAAACATTTTAAACGGAACTATTATACTTATACTTGTTACATGTATAGTCGCTTCATTTGTTACCGAAAAAGCGGCTAAAGTAGCTGTTATAGAAGCCGAAGAAGATAATGATATCTTAATGAAAGCCAAAAAAATGCACAGTGAACATATTTTACTCCCTATAGCTAAGTTAGATAATATCGAAAAACTACTCGAATTTTCATCTTATATCAAAGATAAAAAATCAGCAAATCCTATTTCAATACTTTCGGTAGTTTCCAATAATGAAGAAGCCGAAATGAACATTGTGAAAACTAGAAATAGATTGGAAGAATATGTAAGACAAGCTTCTGCTTCAGAAACTAATGTCAATGTTATTACAACTATAGACCATAACGCTGCCAGTGGAATTTCTCGTATTTCAAGAGAAATCATGGCAGATATTATTGTTTTAGGATGGCCTCGCCGAAAAAATTTAATCAATAAACTTATAGGACAAAAATTAGACATTATATTAAGTAATACAGATAAATGCATATTTATTTGCCACTTAGAAAAACCTTTGGCTCTACATAAGCGAGTTTTGATAACTGTACCTCCTTTTGCTGAACATGAAACAGGATTTAAATCCTGGCTTAAAAAAACAGCCCAATTAGCACAAGAATTAAGTATTCCTATACAATTGTATTGCGAAGAACAATCCAAAAAACATATAGAAAGAATATTTAAAAAAGAAAAGCTTTCTGCCTCTTTACACATCACTCTTTTTGAAGACTGGGAAGATTTTCTGATTTTAGCCAGATACATACGCGAAGATGATTTATTTGTTTTAGTATCAGCTCGTAAAGGAGCTACATCCTATATGAATATGCTTGAAAACTTACCTGTAAAATTAGAAAAACATTTTTCTTTAAACAGCAAAATTATTATATATCCAAAACAATTCAATCAAAACTACATAGGTCAATCATACGATAACATCACAACAGAACCATTGAATAAAGGAATTGAAACCATACAGAAAATTGGAAAAGGGATTGGTAATATTTTCAAAACAGAAGAAGATCAAAATATTGATTTTATGGAATAATTTTAAAGGTAGTTATTCACAAAAAAATCCGTAAAAATTTGATTTCTACGGATTTTCCATTTTCACACTCTAAACATTTATTTTTTCAACGAAATTTTAACAGGGGTAGGATTTTGAAGATTATCACTCACAGGGCATCTATCTTCTATAGCATTTACCCATTTTTTCAATGTCTCTTCATCTGCATTAGAATCTACTTTCAATGCGACATCAATTTGTTTATATCCTGCTCTATCGTCGTAAGACGAACCAAAAAGTCGAGCTGGATTTAAATTTCCACCTAAATCTATTTCAAGGGATTTAATTTCAATTTCCATTTCTTTGGCTATCAAATGTGCCATCACGTTAAGACAACCTGCGAACGCAGCTAACACATATTCTACCGGATTAGGACCCAAATCGCTACCACCCAAATCAGCAGGCTCATCTACGATAATATCAAAATTACGTGCTTTAACTAATGTTTTAGTAGGACTTTCACTTTTTGCTTTTACTCTAAATTTTATATCTGCCATAGTTGTTAATTTTTTAAATGTTAATACAATATTGAGTTATTTTGAACGTTACAAATTTTGAATATTCTAAATTTTAACCTTATATAAGCAACTATTGTGCCATAATAAAAAAAGAAAAAACACTACTTTTTATTAAACATTTCTTTAAAAAAAATGTTTTTATTAAAAGATATACCTCTTAACAGATAACAAAATAATAACTTAAAATAATAAATAAAAATGGAAAATACAGAAAAAGTATTCGCAATGCCTCGTATAGGCGAAAAAGCTCCCGAGTTTAAAGCAATCACAACTCAAGGTAACATTAACTTTCCTAAAGATTATGAAGGAAGTTGGGTTATTTTGTTCAGCCATCCCGCTGATTTTACTCCCGTTTGTACATCGGAATTTATGACCTTTGCTACTATGGAAGAAAAATTCAATGAAGCTAATTGTAAACTTGTGGGTCTTTCAATTGATGGTATATTTAGTCATATCGCCTGGTTGCGTGCAATCAAAGATAAAATTAAATACAAAGGAATGAAAAACGTTGAAGTGAAATTCCCCTTGATTGAAGATATTTCAATGGAAGTAGCTTCAAAATACGGTATGGTTATGCCAGGAGAAAGTGACACAAAAGCAGTTAGAGCCGTATTTATAATTGATCCTAAGGGAATTATCAGAACCATTATCTATTATCCTCTTAGCTTAGGACGCAACTTTAACGAATTGTATCGTGCAGTAATTGCTTTACAAGCTGCCGATGAATTTAAAATAGCTACTCCTGCTGATTGGCATCCGGGCGATGATGTTATCGTACCAACCCCTGAAACTTGTAACGTTGCCAAAGAAAGAGTAGAAAGCAAAGATGAAAACATGAAATGTCATGACTGGTTTTTCTGTACAAAGAAATTACCTAAAGATGAAGTATTGAAAAAAATACTAAAAAAATAAACGCTAAAAAAATATTTTTTTAGCAAGTGTATGTATATCATAAAGAAATATGGTTTATTTCAACATTAAAAAGCTAAATTTTTAGTTCCATCTTCTTCGTGTATACATACACTTTTTTTATCCTTAAAAACAAAAAAACATGAAAAAGCATATCAAAAACAACGTATATTGGGTTGGAAAAAATGATTGGGAATTAAGACAATTTCATGGGTATGAATACTCTACCAATAGAGGATCAACCTATAATTCCTATTTAATCAAGGAAGAAAAAACGGTATTAATAGATACTGTTTTTCACCCTTTTTCCAAAGAATTTATTGATAATTTAGCAAGCGAAATAGATTTAAAAAGTATAGATTATATCGTTGCTAATCACGCAGAAATAGACCACAGTGGGGCTTTGGTCGACTTGATGAAACTCATTCCCGACACCCCTATTTACTGTACCGCAAATGCTGTAAAATCATTAAAAGGACATTTTCATCAGGATTGGAATTTTAAAACCGTCAAAACAGGAGAAAAACTTCCACTTGGAAATGGGAAAGAGCTTATTTTTATCGAAGCTCCCATGTTACATTGGCCCGACAGTATGTTTTGTTACCTAACAGGCGACAATATATTGTTTAGCAACGACGCCTTTGGACAACATTTTTGTTCCGAGCAAATTTTTAACGATTTGGTAAATCAAGAAGAATTATATGCCGAAGCAATAAAATATTACGCCAATATATTAACGCCTTTTAGTCCGCTGGTTATCAACAAAATAAACGAATTTGTAGGATTAAATTTACCCCTTGATATTATTTGCACAAGCCATGGAGTTATTTGGCGAGACAATCCTTTACAAATTGTAAATAAATATGTTGAATGGGCAAGCAATTATCAAGAAAATCAAATTACATTGATTTACGATACCATGTACAACGGAACTCGTTCCATAGCAGAACACATAGCCAAAGGAATTAACTTGATAGACAGTAATATAACTATCAAAGTTTTCAATGCTGCTATCAACGATAAAAACGATATTGTTACCGAAATTTTCAAATCAAAAGCCGTATTAGTAGGCTCTCCTACTGTAAATAAAGGAATTATGTCTCCCTTAGGAGGATTGTTAGAGCTTATAAAAGGATTAGGATTCAAAAAGAAAAAAGCAGCCACCTTCGGTTGTTATGGATGGCACTGCACCTCAACCAAAATAATAGAAGACAAGCTAAAAGATGCTGGATTTGAAATTATTATGGAACCCATTACATCCAACTGGATACCAACCAACGAAGTATTGGAAAAAAGTGTAGAATACGGAAAGCAATTTATTAATAAGCTGAATAATAAATAAACATGATATTTATCTTGTTTCAATAGCAGTTTTAACAAATTGTTAAAACTGCTATTGATTTGGATATAATTTTTTCCACAAATAATTTTTTATCCAAAATATTACAAAGGGAGGAGTTGCAACAGAAAATAAAACACTTAGCTTAGAAAAGACTCCCGGTATGCGTATAAACCGTTTTTGAAACATGGCTTGTATGGCTTTTTTTGCCAATCGCTCGGGAGAAATCATAATTCCTAATCGGCGGGCTAATTTCCTAAGCGAGGGAGTTAAATTATACAAATCGGTATCTATAGCTCCAGGACAAACTACGCTGACATTCACATGATATGCCTTCATTTCATAACGCAACGAACGGGCGAAATTTTTAATATAACGCTTGCTCGCTCCATAAAAAGAAATTCCCGGAAAAGCCATCCAAGCTGAAATAGACGCTGTTATAAGTATATGTCCCGATTGTTTTTCCCTCATATAGTTTGAAAACATAACACACAATAAACTTGGGGTATTTACATGGAGCATTAGCATTTTCTGGGCTAATTCGGGGCTTGTTTGTGGTATTTCACGGAAGAAAAACATGCCTGCATTAAGAACCAGTATTTCCACATCTAACTGATTTTTTATACAAAACTGAAACAATTGTTCCGCTGAATCGGGAAGTGTTAAATCTGAAAAAAAAGGAATGGCATCTACCTCAAATTCATGTTTAATTTGCTGACACGCTTTATGGTTAAGCTCGTCATCATTGCTAACAATAATAATATTATATTTTTTCTGAGCCAGTACACGAGCATACTGATAGCCTATACCAGAACTTCCTCCGGTAATAAGTGCATAGTGAATCATTTTACTCATATACTAAGAAATTTTCAGTACGCTATATCCTTCTTTTTCAATTGTATTTTTTAAAACTTCGTCGGTTACAACTTTACTCAATGTTACAGTCGCTGTTTTGGCAGCAAGGTCTACGTGGGCTTCCACTCCTTCTAATTGATTCAAAACTTCTTCTACTTTATTGCTACAATGCGAACAACTCATTCCTTCGATAAGGATAACTTTTTTTGTACTCATATTTATTATTTTATCGTGTTTATCGTATTCATATAGTCTCAATCTCAGTGCATTTAAAACAACACTTACCGAACTTAAACTCATGGCTGCTGCTGCAAACATGGGATTTAATTTCCATCCCAATAAACTGTAAAAAACACCTGCGGCTAAGGGGATTCCAACAATGTTGTAAATAAAAGCCCAGAATAAATTTTCTTTGATGTTTTTTAATACGGTTCGGCTTAGTTTAATCATGGTAACAACATCTTGTATGCTGTTTTTAACCAACACTACATCAGCTGCTTCTATGGCTATATCTGTGCCAGCCCCTATGGCGATTCCTACATGTGCTCGCGTTAAAGCGGGTGCATCGTTGATGCCATCACCGACCATAGCCACTACATTTCCTTCTGCTTTTAATTGTGTTATTATATTGTCTTTTTCGTCGGGTAATACATCGGCAAAAACTTGAATATCACCAATTTGATTTTTAATAGCTTCGGCTGTAATTTTGTGGTCGCCTGTTAGCATAAATACATTCATTCCCATTTTTTGTAAAGAATGTATGCCTTGTACGCTATCGGGTTTTAAAACATCGGCTATGCCTATAATTCCCAACACATTTTGTTTGTCGGTAGCATAAATTACTGTTTGCCCTTTGAGAGCCAATGCTTCTGCTTTTTCTACATACTCTTTTGTGTCTATGTTATTTTCTTGTATAAACAGTAGATTGCCTATGTAATAATCATTTGAATTAATGCTTGCTTTGATTCCTTTTCCAGGAAAAGTAACATAATCATCTGTGGGTAATAATGTTATATCTAATCGTTCTGCTTCTTGTAAAATAGCCAAAGACAAAGGATGTTCCGAGTTTTTTTCTACAGATGCACAAAGTTGAAGAAAATAGTGTTGGTCTATACTGCTAAATACCTCTATTACTTTGGGTTTACCTTCGGTTATGGTTCCCGTTTTATCAAATACAACGGTATTTATTTTACCTGCATTTTCTAAGATTTCAGCCGATTTTATCAAAACTCCGTATTTGGCTCCCATACCTGTACCTACCATAATGGCTGTGGGAGTTGCCAATCCGAGAGCACAAGGACAAGATATAACCAATACCGAAATTGCCATGGTAATAGCAAATTCGAAAGAATAACCCAAAAGCAACCACACTATGCATGCAAGCAAGGCAATACCTATAACAGCGGGCACAAAATAATAACTCACCTTATCGGCAAATTTAGCAATCGGAGCTTTTTGAGCGTTGGCATCTTCAACCAATTGTATGATTTTAGATAATAAGGTTTGTTCGCCTATTTTTTCTGTTTTCAGTTCGATATATCCTGATTTTAAAATAGTTGACCCTATTATTTTTTCGCCTATTTTTTTGAAAACAGGCATACTTTCTCCCGTAATAGTCGATTCATCTATATAGCCATCTCCTCCGACTATAATACCATCGACAGGGACTATTCCTCCTGCTTTTACAACGACAATATCATCAATTTCAATCTCATCAATGGGGAGTTCGTATTCTTTGCCGTCTTTTTTCACAACTGCTTTATCGGGTTTTAACTCCATAAGTCGGGTAATGGCGTGGGTGGTTTTTTTCTTAGCTTTTGCTTCTAAGTATTTTCCAAGGGTAATTAAAGTAAGTATGGTTCCCGCCGATTCAAAATACAGACTTTGTATTAATGAATGAGTTGTTTCGACATCATGACTTCCTAATATTTTGAATAACACATATATACCATATAGAAATGCAGCCGCAGCTCCCATTCCAATAAGTGAATCCATGTTGGGAGTAAGCCTGAATAATTGTTGAAATCCTTTGGTAAAATAACTTCTATTGACATAGATAATAGGAATTACAAATAACAATTGTAAAAAAGCCAATAAAATTCCATGTTTATAGGTAAATAAAAAAGAAGGAAAGGGAAATCGAAACATAGGTCCCATAGAAACATAAAGCAGAGGTATTAAAAAAAGAAAAGACACAATTAATCTTCGCTTAATAGACTGAGCTTCTATTTCATATACATTTCCCGATTGTTTGTTTTTTGTTTTAGTTGAATCGGAGGAAACTTTATATCCTATTTTTTCAACTATTTGTGTTATTTGTTCTTCGTTTACTGTTTCCTCATCGTAGTTAACAAACATTGAGTTAGTCATTAAATTAACATTGACCGATGAAACGCCTTTTATTTCTTTTACTGTTTTTTCAACACGAGCAGCACAAGCTGCACAAGTCATTCCTGTAATATTAAATTTTTGTTTCATTAATACATAACATTTTATTGTAAAATGTTTGTTTTTGAGACTGTTAAATAATAGAAAGCAAGTTTTTTTACAAGAGGAAATTATTTGTTTTCGTTTTTTTCAATTTCCTTTTTAATTTTCTTAGGCAAATTTTCCACACAGTGATAACATTTCATTTCTAAGGTATACATTCTTGCAATGCAATAGTTTGAGTGTTTACATTCGCTTTGTTGTAAGCCATTTTTTAATTTATTTACAAAATCAGTATCGTGTATCAGTGCTCTTGCAATTTGCACGTATTCAAATCCTTCGTCCAATACCTCGTCTATTTTTTGTCGAGAAATTAATCCTCCTACATAAATCAGCGGTATTTTCAGGTCTTTTCTGAATTTTTTTGCATCTTCTAAAAAATAAGCTTCTTTAAAAGGAACCTCAGCAAGCATATATTTTCCTACCAAACGCAATGCCATTTTCAGCCACCAATACCTCCACATATCCATATAGTATGCCAAAGTTTTAATGGGCATAGCTCCTCGCATTACGTGCATGGGAGCTCTGCTTACAAATCCAGCAGAAAGTATCAAAGCATGTACATTTAACTTTTCTAATTCTTTAGCAACCAACAAACATTCATCTAATTGCATTCCACTTTTAAAGCCATCATACATGTTTATTTTTACTACAACAGCCATGTCGTCGGCAGCTGCTTTTAAGACTTCTTCCATTGCCATTTTCATAAAACGCATGCGATTTTCGAGAGAACCTCCAAATTTATCTCTGCGTTTATTGGTGTATGGGGATAAAAATTGAGAAATTAAATATCCATGTCCTGCATGAATTTCTACACAATCAAAACCCGCTTGACGTGCCATGTGTGTAGCTTTTCCAAAATCTTTGGCTATTTCTTCTATCTCTTTCTCTTTCAATCTTCTTGCAATTGTAGGCGAATAAATATTAATTCCCGTCGATGCTCCCACAGGAATTTGTCCACAGGTGGAATAATGTGTCATATTTCCACAATGTCCCAATTGTATAGATGCTTTAGCTCCCTCTTTATGAATAGCATCTGTCAATTCTTTTAAAGCAGGAATAATTTCTTCTCGCATCCATA
This sequence comes from Bacteroidales bacterium, assembly GCA_012518765.1. GTDB lineage: Bacteria > Bacteroidota > Bacteroidia > Bacteroidales > WCHB1-69 > UBA5266. The sequence goes on along the minus strand of JAAYRN010000077.1, from coordinate 3,800 downwards.
ATTGCCCTTTAAACGATACACCGCTTCGGTTTACTGCAGCATAGGCTACGGTTGTCATTCCAATGCCTCCTTTTGCTACATTTACATGATAATCAAACAAATCCTGTGAAGGTTTATTATCGTAACACATATTTTCAAAAGCAGCAGCTCGTATGGTTCTGTTTTTTAAGGTTATAGGACCTAATTGATAGGACGAAAATAAAATATCTTTTTCCATATTATTAAATAATTAAATCGTAGTATGTTATTTTTTAGCTAATTCAATGGCTTTCAAAAAATTAGAAGTAATATAGTTCAATTGTTCTGGATCTAATTCTGTGTGCATGGGTAGGGATATTACATGTTGTGATAAGTATTCACTTACTGGAAAATCACCTGTTTTATACCTTGGATCTTGATAGGCTTTTTGCAAATGCATGGGAACGGGGTAATAAATCATGACAGGAATTTCTTTTTCTTGCATATAAGCTACTACCTTAGCTCTGTCTATGTTTTTGAGTATCAATGTATACTGATGAAAAACGTGGGTGGTTTGTTTGCCTAATACCGGAGTTATTATGTTTTCGTGATTGGCAAAGGTTTGATTGTAAAAAGCGGCAGCTTCGTTGCGTCTTTGGTTGTAAGCATCTAAATGTTTTAATTTAACATCTAAAACAGCAGCTTGAATGCTATCTAAACGAGAGTTAACTCCTACAATATCATGATAATAACGTACAAACATTCCATGATTTACGATACCTCTTAGTTTTTTTGCTAAATCATCGTCGTTGGTAAAAGCAGCTCCTCCATCTCCGTAACAACCCAAATTTTTGGAAGGGAAAAACGAAGTACAACCTATGGTACCTATGGTTCCTGCTTTTTTAATTTCTCCATTCGAAAAATGATAATCAGCTCCAATGGCTTGACAGGCATCCTCGATAATGTATAAGTTATGTTTTTTCGCTAAATTCATAAGCCTTTCCATATCAACACATTGCCCAAACAAATGAACCGGAATAACGGCTTTTGTTTTATCGGTAATTGCTTTTTCTACCGCATCCATATCGATATTAAATGTATCGGGATATACATCGACCAAAACAGGAGTTAGTTTTAACAAAGCTATTACCTCCGCAGTTGCTATAAAAGTAAATGTAGTAGTAATTACTTCATCTCCAGGTTGTAAATCCAACGCCATCAAAGCTACTTGTAATGAATCGGTTCCGTTGCCGCAGGGGATGACATGTTTTACTTCTAAGTATTTTTCAAGGTTTGCTTGAAATTGTTTGACAGTGGGTCCATTAATAAATGTGCAATTATTAATTACTTCTTGTATGGAGCTATCAACTTCTTGTTTTATTTCTTGATATTGCTTTTGCAAATCAACCATTTGAATTTTTCGCATCTTTAAATTTATTTTATGGTTTAAAATCAGTTATAATTAAATTTTACGATTTATTTCTTTTCTGTTTTAATCACAACGGATTCACTTTTTATGTTTTTCAATGTTGAGTCTGTTTGTTTTTCCGATTTTTGTTGTTGAATAACAGCTTGTGTTTCAATTTTTACCAATCGGTTTACTATATTTTCCATCAATTCTTGAGCTAATTTTTCATGTCCCATATAATAGGTATGACTTTCTAAAAATTGGCTGTGTTCTATGTTTCTTTCTTTCAATAAAGCATTTGTTTGCTGAACAATCCATATTTCTAAACTATCTGATTGGTTGGTTAATATACAATTTCGAGCAGAGGCTTCTAATAAATATAAATCGATAAGAATATCTTCCATTTGTTTTATTTCGATTAAATTTTTAGGTGTATTACTTTCATACTTGTTGGTACAAGCAGTAAAAAAGTACAGGCTAAAAACAATTAAAATAATATTTCTCATCTATCAAAATATAAAGGTTTTCCCGTAGGTTTTTTTACAAAATTTCCTTGATCATAAGCCAATATTCCATTTACAAACGTTTTTTCGATGCGGGCATGTATTTCTTTTTGCTCAAAAGGCGACCATCCGCATTGGTAGTATATAGATTCTGGTGTAACTCGATGATTTTCACGAATGTCTACAAGCACTAAATCGGCAAAATAATCTTTTCTGATAAAACCTCTTTTTTCTATTTGAAACAAACGAGCTGGGGCATGACACATTTTTTCTACTATGGTTTGAAGCTTGATTTGTTTCTGATTATAAAGCTCTAACATCAATGGAAGAGTATGTTGCACCATGGGAATACCCGAAGGTGCTTTTAAATAAGTATTGTCTTTTTCTGCTGCGGTATGGGGAGCGTGGTCGGAGGCTATGGTGTAAATAGTTTCTTCGGAAAGTGCTCTGATTAAAGCTGTTTGGTCGTTTTTGGTTTTAATAGCTGGATTACATTTTATTTTTGTCCCCAATTGTTCATACTGCGATTGGTCGAAAAATAAATAAGCTACACATACTTCTCCCGTAATTTGAGGATATTTTTTTGAAAATAAACTCAATTCTTTTTCGGTACTTATATGTAGTATATGAACTTGTGTATTATACTTTTGAGCAAGTTGAACTAATTTTTCGGAGGAAATAAAACAAGCTTCTTCGGAACGAATTAGGGGATGTTTATCTATGGGAATATTTTCGCCATATATGCTTTTCATTTTTTCGATTTGCTCTTTAATCATATTTTCGTCCTCACAGTGTGCAACTAAGGGGACTTTATGATGTTTTACTATTTCCTCCAACACACGAGAGTCGCTTACGAGCATGTTTCCGGTTGAAGACCCCATAAACAGCTTAATACCACATACTTGTTTGGTGTCTATTTGGTTGAGTTCCTCTAAATTGGTATCGGAGGCGGCTATGTAAAATGCATAATTTGTATACATTTTATTTGTTGCCAATTGTGTCTTATTTTTCCATTCGTTGATGGAAGTTGTTTGAGGAATGGTATTGGGCATGTCCATGATAGAGGTTACGCCTCCGGCTAAAGCTGCTTTGCTTTCAGACACAAAAGAGCCTTTGTGGGTTAGTCCGGGCTCACGAAAATGAACATGGGAATCTATGACTCCCGGAAGTAAATACTTATTGCTTGCATCTACAAACATGGTATCGTTTTCCATACAAATATCAACAATAGGAGAACGTTCTTTGTAGACATTTGCTATTTTCCCTTGCTGTATTAATACATCTCCGAGAAAAATTTTTCCTTCATTTACAATAAATGCATTGTAGATAAAGTAGTTATTGTTAGCAACCATAAGGTTATTTTTTTATTCAATCCATGCAATGACATCTCCTTTTTTTATGGTAGTGCCTTGGCATAAACAAGTATCAACCAATGTTCCTTCGTAGGGAAGTATTATTTCTTCGTTTCCATAATACGTTTGAATGAATGCAAATGTATCGTTTTCTTTGTATTTTTTTCCAGGTACAGGAGCTATGGATTTATCAACAACATCAATCTCCCACAACAAAGTGCCGGAAGCTGTAGCTACCACAGGTTTTGCGTTTGGATATTTTTTACACAAATAAGAAAACATTTGTTCTTTGCTTTCTTCTTTTGAAAGGCTAACCTTAGGTGCTGCTGTTTCTTGGGGAGCCTGCTGAGCCGCTTTTGCTTTTTCCAATTCTTCTTCAAAGCGTTTTTTAGCTATCCCCGATTTATAATCCCTGTATTGACGGTCGTGCATTGCCAATTCAAACAATTCTTCATCGTCTTGACCAAAATCCCAGTTGTTTTCTTTCATTTCCTTTTTGTATTCTTCCAATACATTGGGAAATGCATCTTGAGGATTAGCCGTATAAAATTCCATTTTATTTTTCTTAGCTAATTCTAT
>JAAYRN010000076.1 GCA_012518765.1 Bacteroidales bacterium | reverse complement strand
ATAAATGAAAACAAGAAAGACTTAAAAAACAAAGAATTATGGCTAACTAAAAACGATATTTCCTCTTCTATACACACTATAGAAGAAATACAAAATTCATATCCCTATGCCTTGAAAATAGTTTCTGAAAAAGAAATTGAAGAAGCCATCGACAAAAAACTACCTCAAGTAGCCTTTGTACACAAAGTTGGAAAAGATATAAACCAACATGCCTATTGTTTAAAAACAATTATAGCTTGTTCTGATGGTAAAGTATTGTATCTTAGCTATGATAAAATTACAAAACAAGAACCTGCTGGAATGTTGATTAAGGATTTTAAAACATTGATTGATTAAATATAAAGAAAATGAAACGAAAAATAAAAAATGTATTTGCTAAAGAAGATTACAATTGTTTTGCTTGCTCTCCACACAACCCCGATGGGTTGCAATTGCAATTCTACGAAATAGGCGATTACGTACAAAGCGAATGGGTACCTTCCCGCAAATACGAAGGCTATCCCGGAGCCGTACACGGAGGCATAGAAGCTACTTTGTTAGATGAAATTGGAGCGTGGACTATGTATATCAAAGCACGCCGCTCAGGCGTTACCTCGCGTATGAATGTCAAATATCGTAAACCTCTATTATCCAATCAAAAAAAGATTACACTGAGAGGAAAATTGAAAGATAAACAGCGAAATATATGTTATATCGATGCCGAATTACTCAACGAGCAAGGCGAATGTTGCATAGAAGCCTCTCTCGTTTATTTCTGCATGCCCCAAGATGAAGCTATAAAATCGGGCTACTATCCCGAACGATACGAGGATTTTTTTGAAGAATAAAGAAACCCAAAGGAAAATTAAATTATTATTTGCTCAACATCACTATTGCTTTACAATCTTCCATATAGCTCTTACATCCTTTGATTCTATAAATAGCAAATAAACTCCTTCGGCTACATCTAAATCCAATTCCAATAGCTGTTGATTATTGTAATGTTTTTGCTTGATTATTTGCCCACTAAGAGATTGTATTTTGACAGAAACATTTTCGTAACTAAAACCTAAATCGATGTTTATTTTTCCTTGTGTAGGATTGGGATAAACCACAAGATCGTGATTAAACGTATTTTCAACAATTCCAATAGTCGAAACGGTATGACAAATAGATGCATTACTACAACCGTTAAGAGTAACTACTACTGCATAACGTCCATTTTTTGTGGGCGTAAAACTTCGTTCTGTTTCGTGAGTAATTTCGGAAAAATTATCGTCGCAATCTAACCACTGATAAGTTGCACCTGTTTGATTGGCTGTTAAAACAATGCCTTTTTGTGTAACTCCATTATCGGGAAGAGGCTTAATTGTCAAATCTATGGTAATAATGCTATCACATCCCAAATGATTAGAAATAGTATCCATATAGGTGCCACTTGCATGATATGTTTTTCCCGAAGGAGAAATATAATTTCCGCAAACTACCAAATCAAGGATAGCATAACTATTGCCTGTTATATGTATGGTTTTCACTACAGTACTATCCATGAAAGTCGTGGTATCGATTACTGTTTGGGTAACAGAGTACACCCCCGGCGAATAATAGGTATGTTGCGGATATCTTTCCGTTGAAGTGGCACTATCACCAAAATCCCAAAAACAACTGTCTCCGTCAACGCTGCAATCTATAAAATCAACAACTGTAGAATCGCAAGTAACGGTCATATTATAATCAAAATCAGCGACTGGAAGAGAATTTTTATAAAAATCGCATTGGTTAACTACACTCCAAAGTCCCATTGAATCTGCAAATTGATAATAAAGCGTCCGGTTTCCTTTGGGAACCCGTGCTACAACAAAATCATCTAATATCATCACTTGTTGAGCAGGGTTAGACAATGCGACCTCTACGCTGTGTGAAAAATCATCACCAACCCAATAGCGATAGGCTATAATTGAATTATTTGATATTGCTATATTTTGTTTTACAAAAATTTCATTTAACACACTGCCATACAATCCATTTTCATCTTTATAACGAATATGTAAAACATTAGCTCCATCGTGTAAAGCCGAAACATCGAAATCTGCACGAAGTTGATGAGTCGTTACTGGTGTAAAAGCAACCTCTTGTACGTTCGCCGTATCGTCGTTAAACCAATATGTGTATGCTATCAATTTGTTTTGAGAAGATGCGGGCTGCGGTAGTTTTACAAAAGTTTTACTCAACACACTACCATACAATCCATTTTCATCTTTATAGCGAATATATAGAACATTAGCTCCATCGTGTAAAGCCGAAACATCGAAATCTGTACGAAGTTGATGAGTCGTTACAGGTGTAAAAGCAACCTCTTGCATATTTGTCGTATCGTCGTTAAACCAATATGTATATGCCACCAATTTGTTTTGAGAAAACATGGATAGCGTATGCATCAAAAAAAACACTCCTATTATAAACTTGATTTTCATAATATTACTCATCTTGTGCTGCTGCATTTATTTGAACATTTAGCAAACCATTGGAAGTACTTGGAGCTATATTTTGCATTTGTATATGAGGATTAGAAGGGACTCCGCCTGCTTTGTAAGGGAAAACTCCTCCATAAATACCTACTTGCGTACTGTCTGTTCCTATATAAATTGTTGGTGATTGCAAATGATAATCGTGGGTGTAATCAAAGGCAACTCCTGTTTGATTAACAAAAATATCCGATTGAGAAATTCCGGTATAATTTCCTATAGCTGTGGAGGCTGTTCCATGATTAGGAGTAGGTTCTACGTATAGGTTATAATTAAAAACGTTGCCACTACCGTTTACGTTCGCATTATAGCCATCCCAAATAAAAATATTATTATTGAAAATATTATTACTTCCAATAAGTAAATAATCCATAGAAGACCCCCAAATGTATCCCATCACAATGTTGTTATTGATTAAATTACCGTTTGTGTTTTGAAGTGTATTGACAATAATATTATTAGTAATCAGAGCATTTTGTAAATTTTCAATAGTTAAGCGTTGAAGAAATACATTTCCTATGAGGCTTAAATTTTTTGTTGGATTAGACGCATTTCCCAAGGCTTCAAATGTTCCATTTATTTTACAGCGTTTGATGGTAGCATTATTTACAGAGTGATTGGTTGCAATAATAAATTTCCCTGTAATTTCGACCCCTTCTAAATAAAAGAAATCGGCATTTTCGCTCAAGGTTACATTACCAGTTAAAAATGTTTTTCCTGTCGCCATCGTAGAGTCGACATAATGTCCTGTTCCAAAAATCATAAGTTGTTTGTCAAAAGTTGCTGGAAGCGTAAATGCATGTCCAGACAAATACAGTGTATCGCCATTTTCGGCGGCGGTATAAGCCGTAGTGAGTGCGGCATTACCCTTGATAATCTGAACTCCAGAAGAAGAATGTAGGGCTACTATCTGTGTATATGAGTTAACTACAACAAACATAGCCACTATCCAACAAAGAGATAATTTTGTTTTCATATTTTTATTTTTTATTAATTGATTTTTTTAATATTTAATTTATACAACAATCTGATTTACACATTTATATATCCAATATCTTTATTTTGAAATACAATACAAAAATACACTTTTTTGTGTTGTCACATTGGATTGTTGAATTATTTTTCTGTTAAGCTGGGAATTTTCAATTTCTACCTCTTAAAACAAGGACTTTACGTTGTTGTTATTTGTCTTAAAAACGACATGAGTTTAGGGGCTACATGAGTATTATTATGTTGTTTTTGAATAAATTCCATTGCATTTTTCCCTATTCTCTGTAGTTCATTCGGATTATGAAGGCAATAGCTTACTGCATCTACAAATTCGCTTGCTGTATTGGCTATCAAAACATGTTCCTTGTGAGTAGCATGAATTCCTTCTAATCCTATAGAAGTAGTAATCACCACTTTGCCTATACTCATGGCTTCTATAATTTTAATACGAATGCCGCTTCCTGAGAGCAAGGGAACAATCAATATGCCATTTGATAACATAAATTCCGTTGCATCGGGCACCTCCCCTACTATTTCCACTTGAGGATATGTGCTATTTTTCAATGAATCAGGAGTATGTCTGCCTGCTATCAAGAATTTCAAATCAGGATGTTGCATGTGTATGTCGTCCCAAACCGAATTTAAAAACCACTGTATGCCCTCTACATTTGGTATCCAATTCATGGAAGCAAGCGAAAATAAATTGAGTGTATCTATAGGCTGTACATCTGTATTAGATTGAGAAACAGAAATAGAAAAAGGAATACTAATTATAGGAGTAGTAACTTGATTATCTATCAAATATGCTTTATCAACATCTGAAATGCTTGCGATGGCATCTACCTTATGAGTGGCTTTAAGTTCATAGTTTTTCAACTGTTTGCTAAGTATGCGAAGGTATATTTTTTTGTAAAAAGGTTTGCTTTGCAATGAAATACGTTCCCAAATTTTATGTTCAATGTTGTGGGTTCGTAAAATAATTTTAGCCTTGGAATATTTTCGTATTATATCTACGTAAGGAGCTACATATAAACTTTCTAACCAAATAATATCGTAGGTATGTTGGTTTAAAATTTCTATTATTTTTTTCTCAAAATCCTTGGAAATAAAACGTTCTATGTGGTAGGATTTATTGCTTAATAAACAACGGAGTGCTTGAAAAATATTTAAACTTAAATCCATGTCTACCCATTCTATAGAGGTTGATTTTTTATAATCTTCGGGCAGGGAATCTACAGTAGCAAAAAATTTATTACTATTCATAGCCAGCACTTTAACCTCACAATCATTTTCAAAAAACAACTGAGTAATTGCATGCATAGCAATAGGTCCTCCCTCAATAGGCGGATAAGGCGACTTATTGCATATTTGTAAAACTTTCATTCTTCTTATTTTTTTTCAAAAAACTGATATTTTTGATTTTATACCACTGTCTTCGCCATATTTCTATATCTAATAATCGGGATTCCTTAGAGGCTTTGTATACCAAAAATGCACCCAAAACAAACAATAAAGCCGATGCTATCCACATGCCGTATGTGGTGGATACCACTCCCAAACGCGACATGCGTTCACCTATGGTAGAAGTTACCCAATAAAGGACGAAAATTAAAATACAGGTTGTCAATGGAATACCTATTCCTCCTTTGCGTATAATAGCTCCCAAGGGTGCACCTATAAAAAACAACAGCAAACAAGCTGCCGCCAAGGCATATTTGCGATGCCATTCGATTTCATAACGCCATAGCATTCTCTCTTGGGAATTGTAATCCATATAATTAAAATCTAAAATACCTTTGTGTTCTCTTGCCATTTGCAAAGCGTATTGACTAATGCTTAACGAGTCGGCAGCAGTAAAATTTTTATTCACAACAAACGACTGATTGACGGCAAGAAGTGTAGTATCATTAAGATTTTTATGGTAGTTTTTCATGGAACTCAACAAACGTTCACCTATGCCTGATTTTCCGGCAAGAATTTTATAACGTAAGGTATCAATCATAGTATCTAATTGACTAACACTCAACATTTCGTAACTATCTTTATATAAATCTTCATCCGTTCTTTTCATAGCAAAAGACGATAAATCGAACTTCATTAATTGCTCTTTAAATGTTCCTCTCAATAGCGAAATTTCGTAAGGTTGTTTTTTATTTCGTTCTTCGGTGTACCTAAAATTTTCATCGTAAATATATCCGTCTTGTAGGTTGAAAATCAAGTAATGTTTATCTTTTGTCATAAACATTTTACCTTTTTTAGCATAGGTCAAAGTAGTGTAATTATTCATGCGTGAATGGTCGTAAATCAACACATCGTGAATGGTTTGATTGTCTTTTTCTTTTTTTCCTATGCGAATGATGTAATTATCAATTTCGTTGTAAAAAACGCCCTCATCTATACTAAGTGCTGGTTTTTGTTGACGAATATCCGACAGTAGCGTTTTTGCTTTAAGATTAGCTACAGGAACCAAATTATTAGCCACAAAAAACCCTCCAATAGCACAGAATATGGTAAAAATAATCAAAGGCATCATAATTCTATATAAGGGTATTCCTGCTGATTTTAAAGCTGTTAATTCATATCGTTCTCCCAAGTTTCCAAAAAGCATCAAGGAGGATAATAAAATGGCTAAGGGCAATGCCATGGGGAAGAAAGTAAACGACATATAGGCTAAAAGTTGAAGTAAAACGCTTATTTCTAAACCTTTACCCACCATATCATCTACATATTTCCAAAAAAATTGCATTAAAAAAACAAAAACGACTACAAAAAAAGTCATAAAAAATGGACCTATGTAGTTTTTAAATATAAATGAATCTATTTTTTTCAATTCTTTGTTTTTTAATACTAAAGTTTAACGCATAAAAAACATGTGTATTATAATTTTACAACAAAAATAAACATACTAAATTTTCGTATATTTGCGTTTATAATAATAAATTTAGATAAAAATGTCAAATAAAATTCACATACTTTGGGCTGATGATGAAATTGATTTATTAAAGCCCCATATTATTTTTTTAAAAAACAAAGGCTATGAAATCATAACTGCAAAAAGCGGAAATGAAGCCTTGGAAGAATTAGAAAAACAAACAGTAGATATAGTTTTTTTGGATGAAAACATGCCTGGTATTTCCGGTTTAGAAACCATTTCGTTGATTAAAAGCAAGTTTCCACCTATACCTATCGTCATGATAACCAAAAGCGAAGAGGAACATATTATGGATGAAGCCATAGGTTCAAACATAAAAGATTATTTGATAAAACCTGTAAATCCTCATCAAATTCTGCACTGTTTGAAAAAACATACCGACCACAAACGCTTCGTAAGCGAAAAAACCTCCTCAGACTATCAACAAGCCTTCCGAAATATTACCATGAAACTAATGGAAAATCGATCGCATGAAGACTGGGTAGATACGTATAAAGAATTGGTTTATTGGGAGTTTGAACTTGAGAAAAACACCGACAGTCAAATTGTTGATATATTTTACTCTCAAAAAGAAGAGGCAAATTTAGCTTTCAGCAGATTTTTGACTAAGAATTATTTAGATTGGCTCAGCACTTCCTCCGAAGACAAACCTTTAATGTCGCATACTATACTGAAAGAGAGGCTTTTTAAAGAATTGGATCAAAACGAAATCACTTTCCTTATCGTTATTGATAACCTACGGTACGACCATTGGAAAACCATTGAAAAACAATTAGGTGATTATTATCGAGCCGAAAAAGATGAAATATATTACAGCATTTTGCCAACAGCGACACAGTATGCTCGCAATGCGTTATTTGCAGGATTATTACCCTCTGAAATTGAAAAAAAATATCCCTCTTATTGGCTCAATGAAACCGACGAAGGCAACAAAAATGAATTTGAAAATAATTTGTTTAACGAATATTTACGTCGCTATGGAAAAAGAATTAAATATTCCTATTCCAAAGTGCTCAACATAGATTTTGCAAGAAAACTAAACGACCGACTCCCTACCCTGCTAAACAACAATCTTAACATCATTATTTACAACTTTGTAGATATGTTATCACACGCTCATACCGATGTGGATATTGTAAGGGAATTGGCTCAAGACGAAACCTCGTATCGCTCCATCACAGCCTCTTGGTTTGAACATTCACCTTTGTTTGAAATGATAAAATATTTAGCCGAGAAAAAAATACGCATCTGCCTAACCACCGACCACGGCTCTATCCGCATACAAAATCCAGTACGCATCATTGGTGATAGGGAAACCAATACCAACCTAAGGTATAAAGTTGGGAAAAATCTGAATGTCAACGAAAAAGATGTTTTTGTTATCCACAATCCCCACGATGCTTATTTGCCAAAACTAAACATTACTTCCAAATACATGTTTACTTACTGCGATAACTTTTTTGCTTATCCCAACAATTACAACCAATACGTGAATTACTATAAAAACACCTTTCAGCACGGAGGTATTTCTATGGAAGAAATATTAATCCCTTTTATCACCCTAAACCCCAAATAACATCATGACAAAAAAACATTTATTTATCATCATAGTGTGGATAGTAAGTTGTATTTTTTCAGTACAAGCACAATCTTTCAAAGGCGGATTTCATTTGGGATTACTTGCTTCTCAAGTAGATGGAGATGAAAGAGGAGGCTATCATAAACCCGGATTATTTGCAGGAGCTTTTGTGTATCTACCCTTAAAAGAAGACATATTGAATTTACAGTTTGAAATTAACTATGCACAAAAAGGAGCCAAATCGCAGCGAAAACGAAAAGATGAAACCTTAGATAAATTTCGTATTTTACTGCAACAAATAGAAATGCCTGTACTGCTAAATTATTGTGTTACAAACCAACTTTCCGTAGGTGGAGGACCTTCATTTAATTTGTTGGTTCATAAAAAAATCTACAGCCCTTCGGGTGAATTAGTACCTATAGAAAAAGGTGATTTTCGTTTTTTTGAATTAGGTATATTACTGGGTGCAAACTACTCATTTAAAGAACACTTTGGGGCTTCGTTTCGCTTTGGCTACTCTCTAACTCCCATTGGAAGTGATTTTTACGTAAGAAGACGTATACTAAAAGGATTGAGAAATAACTTTTTACAATTTCATCTCTCCTACCAGTTCTAAAAAAAACACAACTTGATTTGCGTATATAAGAAAAAAATGATGTATTTTTGTAAATCTTAAAGAAAAAAAAATTGAAAGAAGGGATAGATATAAAAACAATTGCAAAACAGTGCATTACACAAGAAACCAATGCCATTGAAAATTTAACATCAAGCATTGATAATCATTTTATAGCCTGCGTAGAAGAAATATACAAAGACAATCAAGGTAGGGTTATCGTTACTGGCATAGGGAAAAGTGCCATTATTGCACAAAAAATTGTAGCCACTTTCAATTCCACAGGGACACCCGCTATTTTTATGCACGCAGCCGATGCCATTCACGGCGATTTGGGAATAATACAAGCCCACGACATAGTTATGTGTCTATCGAAAAGTGGAGAAACTCCAGAAATAAAACTACTAATTCCCATGATAAAAATGATGGAAAATAAAGTAATAGCCTTAGTGGGGAACATACATTCATACTTAGCCATACATGCCGACTACACCATAAACTGTAGCGTAGATAAAGAGTCTTGTCCCAATAACTTAGCTCCTACAACCAGCTCTACAGCTCAATTGGTAATGGGTAATACTCTTGCCGTTTGCTTAATGGCTATGCGTGGATTTTCGGCTAAGGATTTTGCACGTGTACACCCTGGTGGAGCCTTGGGCAAAAAATTATACTTAAAAGTAGATACACTCTGCAAACAAAATGAAAAACCAATGGTAAAAAGTAGCGATAAATTGGATGTAATTATTTATGAAATTTCATCGAAACGACTGGGAGTTACTGCCGTTGTTGACAACCACAACATTGTGGGTATAATTACCGATGGCGATTTAAGGCGTATGTTGCAAACCACACAAAACATACAAAACATTACCGCTGCCGACATAATGTGTCAAACACCTAAAATAATACAAGCAGACGAAATGGCTATTAAAGCATTGGAAACCATGAGACAACATAATATTACGAGTTTATTAGTCATTGACAACAACAAATATACAGGAGTAGTACATCTACACGACATTATTAGAGAAGGAATTATTTAAATTTTATCATATACAACCATAGCAACTTTATATTCGACTATATAGAATAACACATAATGAAACCAATAACAATGAGACATTTAATTATAAGCATCGGTATTTTAGCTATATGCTTCTCTCAAAATCAATTATTAGCACAAAAGAAAAAAGCTGCAAATAAAAAAGATTTGAATTATAAAATCAGTTTTTACCTGCCCAATATTCCCGACTCTGTGTTATACATAGCCAACTACTACGGCGAACACACCTATTTACGCGACACTATACGTCCCTTAAACAATAAAAATCCTTATACATTTGTTTTTCAGGGAATGGATACCATAAAAAGAGGAGTATACATCTTAGTAAGTCAGGACAATTCCAAATACATGGAGTTTTTAATAGATTCCTCTCTGTTTTTTAACGTTATAGCTGAAAATATAGATCCTGAAAAGCCCAACCTATCCAACAATTTAAAATTTGAAAACTCTCCCGAAAATACTATTTTTCACCAATACACAAACTACGCTATGTCCTTACAAGGTTCGGGAGCTTCCGTTAATAAAAAAATGAGGGAAGAAATGAGTAAATCCACTCCCGACCAAGAATTAGTAGAAAGCTATCGCTCTCAATTAAAAACTGTTTACGACTCTATGCAAAGTTATACACGTCGCTTTATACAAGAAAATCCCACTAATTTATTTGCAAAAGCTCAAAAATTATCCCAAGATATTGAGATACCTGACGAAAAACCAGAAGGATATCCTGACACCAATTGGCAGCACATGTATTACTACACACATTATTGGGATAACTGTGATTTCACAGACAATGCTTTGGTATACACCCCCGTATTCCACCATCGTTTGACACAATATTACGACAAAGTCATACACCCTTCCATAGATTCTTTAATCAAATACAGTGATGTACTAATAGATAAATCCAAAAATACTCCCGAATTATATAAATACATTGTTTGGTATTTAAGCAACCGATTTGAAAGAAGTTCCTACATAGGACACGATGCTATTTTTGTGCATCTCATACGCAATTACTATCAAAAAGGATTGTGCCCTTGGGTAGACGAAACCGTTTTAGAACACATGATAGGAAAAGCCGACATGTTGGAGCCCATATTAATAGGCAAAAAAGCCCCTTGGTTAATCATGCCCGATGTAAATGGAAAATTTCATACAAACTACGATTTTAATCACGTAGAATTTACCATTATGTATTTTTGGGATACCGACTGTGGGCATTGTAAACAACAAACTCCCAAAATGTTAGAATTTTACAATCGAGCCAAAGACAGCCTAAGTTTCGACATATTTGCTATTTGCCTAACCTCGGATTCAATCAAATGGAGAAACTACTTATTAGATAAAAACCTGCCTTGGCTCAACGTAGGAAATAACAAAGCCAACATTGATTTTCGCGAAGCATACGACATCAAAGCCTCGCCCCGATTTTACATATTAAACAGAGACAAAAAAATAATCGTAAAAAATATTGATTTTGACCATATAGAAGAATTTTTAACCAAATACCGTAAAGGAGAAATTAAATTTTAACAATAAAATGAAAAAAAATAGGATATACCACATTCTAAACGAAACAGAACAAATAGGCATAGGAAGTAAAATAAATATAAAAGGTTGGGTACGAACCAAAAGAGGAAATAATAATTTTAATTTTATAGCCCTAAACGACGGGTCAACTGTACATAACCTACAAATTGTAGTAGAATTAGCCAACTTCGATAGCGAACTAATGAAACAAGTTACCACAGGTAGCTGCATCAGCGTAGATGGAACCTTGGTAGAATCTTTGGGAAAAGGACAAAACGTTGAATTACAAGCTACAAGTATTGAAATATTGGGAACATCCGACCCAGATACCTATCCCTTACAGAAAAAAGGACACAGCATGGAGTTTTTACGTGAAATTTTACATTTACGCCCACGTACCAATTACTTTGGTTGTGTATTGCGTTTACGACACGCTATGTCGTATGCTATTCATACTTACTTCAATGAAAAACGTTTTGTATACGTACATACTCCCATTATTACAGCCTCCGACTGTGAAGGTGCTGGTGAAATGTTTCAAGTAACAACCTTAAACCTCAACAAGCCACCCCGCACTCCTCAAAACGAAATTGACTACAGTAAGGATTTCTTTGGGAAACATACATTTCTCACTGTGTCAGGTCAATTAAACGGTGAAATGTGTGCCATGGGTGTAGGAAATGTATATACTTTTGGCCCCACATTTAGAGCCGAAAACTCAAACACCCCCCGACACCTTGCTGAATTTTGGATGATTGAACCCGAAATGGCATTCTACGATATTAACGACAACATGGATTTGGCTGAAGATTTTATCAAATATTTAGTCAAATACGCATTGGAACACAATAAGGAAGATTTACAATTCTTAAACGATATGTTCGACAAGGAATTAATAACCCGATTAAAATCAGTTGTTGACACTAAATTTGAGCGTATTACATACACCGAAGCCATTGATATATTGTTGGCATCCAAACAAAAATTTGAATTTCCAGTATCTTGGGGTTGCGACCTTCAATCCGAACACGAACGTTATTTGGTTGAAAAACACTACAAAAAACCCGTTATCATTACCGATTACCCCAAAGCGATCAAAGCTTTTTACATGAAACAAAATGAAGATGGAAAAACAGTAAGAGGTATGGATGTGTTGTTTCCAAAAATCGGAGAAATTATCGGAGGTTCTGAACGTGAATCCGATTACCATAAATTAGAAACTCTGATGGACGAACAAGGGATGGACAAAGAAACACTACATTACTACTTAGACCTTAGACGTTTTGGAACAACGCCACACAGCGGTTTTGGATTGGGATTTGAGCGACTGATGCTTTTT
>JAAYRN010000075.1 GCA_012518765.1 Bacteroidales bacterium | reverse complement strand
TATTTACCAAATTGAAGTTATGGTGCCAAAAACGAAACAAATCATAAAGAAAACGCTTTTGTTAACCAAAGAACAAAAAAAACTAAATGAACTTTTTGATTTTGGGTGTTAATTTGCGGAAGTCAGGAAAAAGAAGAAGAGTCAACTCATGGCTCTTCTTTTTGATTATCGGTAACCTCTATGGCTAAAAAAACCTATTTACAATTCTTATAGTACAGGTACCACTTAATGTAGTTCTTGAAATGCTCTTTGGAAAGCCCCCTATGGAGTGATATGTTTTGCTTCAAATGACCAAAGAATGATTCTAAACCATTCGTTGTTTTAGGTATTTTAGGGTTATCTAAGTAGTGAAACATGTCAGGTATCGCTCTTTTGATATGAATAAAAGCTTTTCTTACAGTTCTATGTGTAAACCAGTACCTTCCAGTTTCAGGATTATAGGTTTTTTCATTAATAAAACTCTGATGTTTTTCATACCAATTTATCAAATCTACAACCGAATAACCCCATGCATTTCTGTCAGATATTGTATGCAATTGTCTTACGATATCTCTTAGTTCTCGACCTGCAGGTGATTGCGGATTACGTGTGAGCCATATGAGAGTTTCCCTTTGAATATGTGCAAGGCATCTTTGTATAATTGTTTCTGGTGAAGTTTTTTTTATTGATTTTAATATATTGCTTAGACCATCACATGTAACACTTTCAATTTCAACACCTAAATTTAAAATATTTTTTATATCTTCTGTCAATTCGTCTTCCCATTCGCCATCGGTAATACGGTAAAAAAGTGTTGCCTTAATATTATTATCTCTAAAAAGTACTAAACAAACTTTATTTGCAAAGTATGTACCATCAAGAAGTAAATTAACACGTTCTCTTCGATTTATTGCCCATATTGGATAATTATCCAGATAGGCATAAAAGTAACGTTTTAGTGTTCTCTCACTATAACTACTTGATACAGCTAACTGTTTTATAGTCTGTTTGCCTAAAATCCAATCCTTAAACCACTTTTCACGATTTTTTTTACTAACACTTATGTTTGTGTATGTTGATAGAACACCACATTCTTTACATTTATAACGTTGTTTATCGTCTTGTTTGCCCCATTTTATTGTCGACAAACTACCGCACGCCCAACATCTAAATCTTCTTGTTTTTTGCATTTATATTAAGTTAATTGAAAACGATTTCAATTAACTTAATATAAGTTGCTTATATTGTGTGAGTTACAGTGTGTTCTGCTAACTATTTTTGGCATATATACCAATTAATATAAAAATAAAATTAATGTTATTGAGTCGCTTTTGCTTTAAGCGATGCAAATCCTTCACCAAATACTTCTCCTGCATCTAAAATAGATATAAAGGCGTTGGAGTCTATTTCGTGTACATAATGTATAAGTTGAGGCAGTTGTTTGCGTGATAATGTGGTGTATATGATTTTCTTTTCTTTTTTGCTATACATACCTTCTCCAAGTAAAAAAGTTCCACCTCTGTTCAAATCAACTAAAATTTTATGCTTAATATCTTCGTATTTATCGGAGATGATAATAACGGTTTTTCCCGATGAAAATCCAGATATAACCTTGTCAACAACTACGCCTGTAACATAGATAATCAGCCATGAGTAAAGCGGTATAGTCCAATCTTTAAATGCAGCAAGAGCAAAAAGCACTATGACAGAATCGACCATAATAAGCAAAGTACCTAAGGAAACGTGCCTGACGTATTTTCCAAGTATCATGGCTATAATATCCGTTCCTCCAGAGGTGGCTCGTGTTTTAAAAATCAATCCCAATCCTAATCCAATCAAAACACCACCAAAAAGAGCTATGATGAAATTAGCAGCAGGGTCTGGTATGGAGGGGTTGTTGGCTAATGCAATCAAAGGTTCATATCCATAGAAATACTCCATGAGCGAAATAAATCCTGACAGAGACACAACGCCTAACAACGTTTTTACTCCAAATTTGGGTCCTAACCAAAGCGTTCCTATGATTAAAATAGGAATATCTAAAGCTATGCCAGACAGTCCAATAGGAAAATCAAACAAATGATGTAGAATAATGGCTAAGCCGTAAACACCTCCTGGAGCTAATTTTAGCGGAGATATAAATATAACAAAACTTACAGCCATAAGAAAAGTACCAGCGATAATTAACGCATAATCTCTGGCTAATTCTTTAGGTTTTAAATTTTCAGGAGTGAAAAATTTTATTTTCATACGATTGCATTAATTTAATATTTTTAAGTATCGCACAGTTTTTTATTTGCCTATTAAATAATATACTCGTTTCATTGTAGGTATAAAAAAAAGAGATACATCCTATATCTCTTTTAAATTAGTTTAGGCTTCTCCTTGTGTCTTTGACAGTTGTATAGGAACACCTTTCATGGGGTCAAAATCACTGATTTTACCATGGAAAGATTCAAATCGTTTTATGTTGTCTTCCAAAGCTACCAATAGTCTCTTGGCATGTTGGGGAGTTAATATAATACGCGATTTAACTTTTCCTTTGGGAACACCGGGCATAAGGGCAACAAAGTCAATTATAAATTCTGAGTTAGAATGAGTTATAATGGCTAAGTTTGAATAAGTACCTTCGGCTACCTCATCGCTCAAAGCAATATCGATTTTTTGTTCTTGATTTTGATCCATAATAAATTATTGTTTTTTTGATGCTATTAAATTCTTGTATTCTTCCATTGAGCCTACAATGATGTTTTCATATTCTTTTAAACCTGTTCCACTTGGGATAAGGTGTCCTACGATAACATTTTCTTTCAAACCTTCTAATTCGTCTGATTTTGCATGTATGGAGGCTTCTGTTAGAATTTTAGTTGTTTCTTGGAAGGATGCTGCTGATATCCAGCTACGTGTTTGTAGCGAAGCGCGTGTAATTCCTTGCAGAATTTGCTTACTTGTAGCAGGTTGGGCATCTTTTACTTCCATTTCTTGCTTGTCTTGGCGTTTGAGATATGAGTTTTCGTCTCTTAGCTCGCGTACCGAAACTATTTGCCCTTTTTGAAATTTGAGTGAGTCGCCAGCGTTTAAAACTACTTTCTTTTCCCAAATGTAATCATTTTCTTCGTGGAACTCATGTTTATTTACAAGTTCACCTTCTAAGAAACGAGTGTCGCCCGGATCTATGATTTCAACTTTATGCATCATTTGTCTAACGATGACTTCAAAGTGCTTGTCGTTGATTTTAACTCCTTGTAAACGATAAACTTCCTGTATTTCGTTTACAATATATTCTTGTGCCAACATAGGTCCGCGAATGGCTAAAATATCAGCGGGTGTAAGGGCACCTTCCGATAAGGGAGTTCCGGCATGCACAAAGTCGTTTTCTTGTGCTAAAATTTGTTTAGAAGTTGAAATGAGGTATTTTTTCTCTTCACCTGTTTTCGATGTAATAACTACTTCGCGGTTTCCGCGTTTGAGTTTTTTGCTAAAAGAAACGATACCTTCAATTTCGGAAACAACAGCTGGATTGGAAGGGTTTCGAGCTTCGAATAATTCAGTTACACGAGGTAGTCCTCCTGTAATGTCACCTGTTTTTCCAAAAGTACGAGGAATTTTCACTAAAATACTACCGGCTTTTATGCTGTCGCCGTCGTTAATTTCTAAGCGTGCTCCAACCGGAATATCGTATTCTTTGAGTATTTTGTTAAATTCGTCTACAATTTTAATAGAAGGATTTTTTGTTTTATGACGGCTTTCAACAATGATTTTAGAGGTCATACCTGTTTGCTCGTCTGTTTCGGTGCGGTATGTAATGGTATCAATGATGTTTTCAAAAACAATTTTACCGGATGCCTCGGAAATAATCAAAGCACTAAATGCTTCCCATTCTGCAATTAAATCACCTTTTTTAACTTCATCTCCTGATTTGTTATATAAAAACGAACCATAAGGAATATGACTGATAGTTAAAACAATACGAGTTTCTTTGTCTAAGATACGCATTTCAGCCGAACGTCCAACAACCCTGTCGCAGCTCTTACCATCTTTATCGATGGGGATGGAACGTAGTTCATCTATTTCGATGACTCCGTCATATTTGGCTCTGATATTGTTTTGTATACTTAAATTTCCGGCTGCCCCTCCAACGTGGAATGTACGCAGTGTAAGCTGTGTTCCGGGTTCACCTATGGATTGTGCTGCTATTACTCCAACGGCTTCGCCACGTTGCACCATTTTTGCAGTAGCTAAGTTTCTGCCGTAGCATCTTGCACATACACCGTGTTTTGATTCACAGGTTAATACCGAACGTATTTCTACTTCTTCTATACCAACTTCTTCGATTTGTTTGCTAATTTCTTCTGTGAGTTCTTCACCAGCACTGATGATAAGTTCTCCTGTTTGGGGATGGTATATATCGTGTAGTGTGGTTCGTCCTAATATTCTATCGTACAATGATTCAACGACATTGTCGTTTTTCTTCAATGTGCCAACTAATAAACCTCTCAATGTTCCGCAGTCTTCTTCTGTAATGATGACATCGTGGGCAACATCAACCAAACGACGGGTTAAATATCCAGCGTCAGCAGTTTTTAAAGCGGTATCGGCTAAACCTTTACGAGCTCCGTGTGTGGATATAAAATATTCCAATACAGATAATCCTTCTTTAAAGTTAGAAAGAATGGGGTTTTCAATAATTTCTCCGCCTGATATACCTGCTTTGGTAGGTTTTGCCATCAATCCTCTCATTCCGGATAATTGGCGAATTTGCTCTTGAGAACCTCTGGCTCCTGAGTCTAACATCATGTAAACAGGATTAAATCCTTGCTGATTGTTTGTTAGTTTGCTTAGCAGTATGCGGCTTAGTTTGGTATTGGTATGTGTCCAAATATCAATTATTTGGTTATACCTTTCGTTATTTGTAATCAAACCTCCGTGGTAATTCATAATTACTTCGTCAACTTGGCTGTTGGCTTCTTCTATGAGTGTGTTTTTCTCTTCGGGGATGATAACATCGCCTAAGTTGAATGATAAGCCTCCTTTGAACGCCATTTGGAAACCAAGATCTTTGATGTCATCTAAAAACTTAGCTGTTTTGGCTGTTCCGGTTTGTTTCAATACATCGCTAATTATATCTCGCAGAGACCTTTTCGTAAGTAATTCGTTAATATAAGGATAACCCTTAGGTACAACTTGATTGAAAAGGATGCGTCCTACGGTAGTTTCTAAGATACTTAGTTTTCCATCTCCTTTTACATTGATACGGCATTTGATACGAGCATTTAAGTGTACTTTATTTTCGTTATAAGCCATAATTACTTCTTCGGGAGAGTAGAATAATTTATCTTCACCCAAGACCTTATTTTCTTCGGTTGAGCTTAGTTCTTTGGTCATGTAATAAAGTCCAAGAACCATATCTTGCGAAGGAACGGTGATGGGGGCTCCGTTGGCAGAGTTTAAAATATTATGAGAGGCAAGCATTAAAAGTTGTGCTTCTAATATGGCTGCATTTCCAAGTGGTACGTGTACAGCCATTTGGTCGCCGTCAAAGTCGGCGTTGAAAGCGGTACATGCCAAGGGGTGTAATCGTATAGCCTTTCCTTCAATTAGTTTAGGTTGAAATGCTTGTATACCTAAGCGGTGAAGGGTAGGAGCACGGTTGAGTAATACGGGATGTCCTTTTAATATGTTTTCTAAAATATCCCATATAATGGAATCTTTTCTGTCAACTATTTTCTTTGCAGATTTTACTGTTTTTACAATACCGCGTTCTAATAGTTTACGGATAATGAAGGGTTTAAACAGCTCAGATGCCATTTCTTTAGGCAGTCCGCATTCGTTTAGTCTTAATTCGGGTCCAACCACAATTACAGAACGTCCGGAGTAGTCGACTCGTTTTCCAAGTAGGTTTTGACGGAATCGTCCTTGCTTTCCTTTTAAGCTATCGGATAAGGATTTCAAGGCTCGGGCGTCCGATCTGTAAGCACTGGTTTTTCGAGAGTTGTCGAATAAAGAATCTACTGCTTCTTGTAGCATTCGTTTTTCGTTACGCATAATTACATCGGGTGCTTTGATGTCTATCAATCGTTTCAAGCGATTGTTACGTATAATCACCCTTCTGTAAAGTTCGTTTAAGTCGGAAGTAGCAAATCGACCTCCATCTAAGGGTACCAATGGACGAAGTTCGGGAGGCATAACAGGTATGACTTTCAATATCATCCATTCGGGTCTGTTTTCAATACGTTTTCTACTTTCTCTGAAAGCTTCAAAAACATGCAAGCGTTTTAGAATATCTTGTTTTCTTTGTTGCGATGTTTCGGTGTTTGCTCTATAGCGTAAGTCAAAAGATTCTTTGTCTATGTCTATTTGTAAAATAATATCTAAAATGGCTTCGGCACCCATTTTTGCAATGAATTTATTAGGATCACTATCTTCTAATAATGCATTTTCTTTGGGTAGCTTTTCTAGTATTTCGTAATATTCTTCTTCGGTAATTAGGTCTAATTTATTTACACCTAATTCTTCGGCTGCACCGCTTTGAACAACTGCATATTTTTCATAATAAATCACTGCTTCTAATGATTTAGAAGGCATTCCAATAAAAGCTCCTATTCTGTTTGGAAGGGATTTGAAAAACCAAATATGCACAATGGGTATTACCAATTGTATATGTCCCATGCGTTCTCTTCTTACCTTACGTTCGGTAACTTCTACTCCGCAATGATCACACACAATGCCTTTGTATCGAATACGTTTGTATTTACCACAATGACATTCCCAGTCTTTAACAGGTCCAAAAATTCGTTCACAAAACAAACCATCTCGTTCTGCTTTGTAGGTACGGTAGTTGATGGTTTCGGGTTTTGTTACTTCTCCTTTTGATTGTTCAAAAATGGATTCTGGAGATGTTAAACTGATTGTGATTTTTGAAAAATCTTTTCTTATATTTGTATCTTTTCTGAAAGCCATAAGTTATATTTTCTGTGTATTTTCAATAATTAAATTAAACAAAGTATGACAAATTATTCAAAAGTTACATTTAGGCATAAGCTTTTGAGTTCATTTACCAGTACATTAAACGATTCGGGTAGGTTAGGTACGGGCATATTATCGCCTTTAACAATGGCTTCGTATGCTTTGGCTCTACCTACGACGTCGTCGGATTTTACGGTAAGGATTTCTTGTAAAATATTGGCTGCTCCAAACGCTTCAAGTGCCCATACCTCCATTTCTCCAAAACGTTGCCCTCCAAATTGAGCTTTACCTCCAAGGGGTTGTTGGGTAATTAGCGAGTAAGGGCCGATGGAACGAGCGTGCATTTTGTCGTCAACAAGATGATGTAATTTCATCATGTAAATATATCCAACTGTTACTGTTTGTTCAAATCGTTCGCCTGTGCCTCCGTCATACAGATAGATATCTCCATTTTCGGGAAGTCCTGCTTTTAGTAAATATTCGTTTACCTGATTGGTATTTGCTCCGTCAAATATAGGGGTGGCAAATTGTACGCCTAATTTTTTGCCTGCCCATCCCAAGATAGTTTCATAGATTTGTCCAATGTTCATACGTGAAGGTACTCCCAATGGATTTAAAACAATATCAACCGGAGTTCCATCTTCCATAAATGGCATGTCTTCTTCGCGTACAATACGGGCAATGATACCTTTATTTCCGTGTCGTCCTGCCATTTTATCACCAATTTTTAGTTTTCGTTTGTTTGCAACGTAAACTTTAGCCATTTGGATGATTCCTGCTGGAAGTTCGTCTCCTATGGTGATGGCAAATTTCTTACGTGTATATTGTGCGTTTAATATTCTTACTTTCTCGTTGTAGTTATGAACTACTTGTGCTACTAAATTATTGAGTTTACTGTTTGTTGTCCATCCGGTTAAAACCACAGTATTATAATCTATGTTGTGTAGTGCTTTTTGAGAAAATTTAGGTCCCTTGGGTATAAATACATTCTTAGCATTATCGAAAACACCGTGTGATAATTTACCTTCAAGTATTTTATATAGTTTAGAGATAAGATTATCTTTCAGTGCGTTGTATTCTTTTTCGTATTGGGTCTCTATGTCTTTTATGGTATCTTTTTCTTTTATTTTACCTTTGCGAGTTTTTACCATGCGTGAGAAAAGACGATTGTCTAACACAATACCTTCCATGGATGGAGGTGCTTTTAGCGAGGCGTCTTTTACATCTCCTGCTTTATCGCCAAAGATAGCTCGTAGTAATTTTTCTTCAGGAGTAGGGTAGGATTCTCCTTTTGGAGTAATTTTTCCTATCAAAATATCTCCTTCTTTTACATGAGCTCCTACGCGTACAATTCCATTTTCATCTAAGTCTTTGGTAACATCGGTACTTACGTTGGGGATGTCGTTGGTTAGTTCTTCAATACCTCGTTTGGTATCTCTTACTTCCAAGGTAAATTCTTCGATGTGAATGGAGGTAAAAATGTCTTCTTTCACTACTTTTTCAGAAATAACGATAGCGTCTTCAAAGTTGTATCCTTTCCAAGGCATGAAAGCAACCATAAGGTTTCTTCCCAAAGCTAATTCTCCTTTTTGAGTTCCATATCCTTCGGTAAGTACTTGACCTTTCACTACTTTTTCTCCCTTTTTTACTATGGGTTGAATGTTGATAGTAGTGCTTTGGTTGGTACGTTGAAACTTGGTTAGGTAGTAAATTTTTACGTTTGAATCAAAACTAACTAATTCTTCTTTTTGAGTTCTTTCGTATTTGATTCTAATTTGATTAGCATCTACGTATTCTATTTCACCATCAGCTTCTGCATATATTTGAGAACGTGAACTTTTACATACTTCTTCTTCGATACCAGTACCTATGATAGGAGCTTCCGTTCTTAACAAGGGAACAGCCTGACGCATCATGTTTGATCCCATTAAAGCACGGTTGGCATCGTCGTGTTCGAGAAAAGGAATTAAGGATGCGGCAATAGATGCTATCTGGTTAGGAGCTATGTCTACAGCATTTATTTCTTCGGGAGTTACAATGGGGTAGTCAGCTCCTTGTCTTGCTTTAACTTTTTGGTTTATGAAAGAACCATCTGTTTTGTCAATAAGCTCTG
The DNA here is from genome assembly GCA_012518765.1 of Bacteroidales bacterium. Classification (GTDB taxonomy): domain Bacteria; phylum Bacteroidota; class Bacteroidia; order Bacteroidales; family WCHB1-69; genus UBA5266. The sequence continues at coordinate 51 of JAAYRN010000075.1, read as the reverse complement.
TTGCTTGTGCTATTGTCAATTCTTCTTCTTCTTCGGCACTTAGGTAAGTAG
>JAAYRN010000074.1 GCA_012518765.1 Bacteroidales bacterium | reverse complement strand
CGCTAAGTATTAGCATAAATTCCAAGCAGTACAATACAGCTATAGGTTATAAAAAAGGGAATAAAAACGACTTATTGAAAGTATTTAAAAGAGTAGAATTTCTAAAAGATGACACCATCAGCGATTGGGATTTTGAGTGTAAAATACGGTGATTTATGTTAATTATACACAATCGAAAATATACCGATTTGAAAATTTATTCCTTAAATTATTGCTTAGTAAGTACTTACAAAATATGACTATCTGGTTGTAAAAATGGAATGATAGGTGGTTGTATGGAAGCGTATTTAAATCAGGTTTTTATATAGGAAAATCTTGATTATCAATCGAAAAAAAAGAAAACAAGAAATTTTTTAATGTATAACTAATTACGACAGGTGTTATATCAAGGAAAACTTTATGACGGAGTAAGTTTGCTTTTATGTGAAAATAAAACTATATAACTACAATATTTTTTATATATACAAGTTTAACTAAAATCAATATCTGTTACTAAGTGTAAAACTATGAAAATAAAAGATATATTTAAACATAATGAAGAATGGGTAGCGGAACAATTAAGAATGGATCCTAACTACTTTAAGAAGCTGTCTGTGGGGCAGAAACCGAAGTATTTATTTATTGGATGTTCTGATAGTCGGGTTTCAGCTGATATAATTATGGCGGCAGAACCGGGAGATGTGTTTATACATAGAAATATAGCCAACATTGTACCTAGTAATGACTTAAATGCACTTGCTATTATCAACTACTCGGTAAATCATTTGAGAGTAAAAGATATTGTTGTTTGTGGTCATTATAATTGTGGTGGTATTAAGGTGGCTATGGAAGCCAGAGACGAAGGACTGTTAAATCCTTGGTTAAGACATATTCGCGATGTGTATCGTTTACATAAAGAAGAATTGAATACCATAACATCAATACATAAACGCTACGATAGATTGGTTGAGTTAAATGTACAAGAACAATGTATTAATATCATTAAAACACGAGATGTTCAAAAAGCCTTATTAGAAAAAAGAATTCGAATTCATGGTTGGGTATTTGATTTGAAAACAGGAAAATTGATTGATTTAAAGATTGATATAGAAAAAATAATGAGAGATATTATGGATGTTTATAATCTCTTCGAATAAATAATATATTGTATGTCTTTAAATACAAACAATATGAATTATACTGAAAATTTCAAAGAAATAGAATCAGGTGTTCAATCCATTATTTTTAGCAAATGTTGAAAATAAATTGAACACTCTATTTAAAAAGTAAATTAATTTTCAGCTACTATTTTTGTGAAAAAGATAATAAATATGGTGTTTTTTTGCTAATTTTTATTTACCTTTGCACAAAAAAAAATCAATTACAATGGACAAAATTTTAGTATTAGGATGTGCTGGACAAATAGGTTCGGAATTAACCTTAGAATTGCGTAAAATATACGGAGATTCAAATGTTTGTGCTTCCGATATTCGTCAAGCCGATAAAGATATTACCGAAAGTGGACCTTTTGAAATTTTAAATGTTTTAGAGGCAAATAAAGTAGCCGAGGTTGTAAAAAAACATGGAATTACACAAATCTATCATTTAGCTGCTATATTATCGGGAAATGCCGAGAAAAAACCCCTTCCTTCGTGGGATATTAACATGAAAGGATTGTTGGATATTTTAGAAATGGTAAAAGAATTGAAAGTCAAACGATTATTCTGGCCCAGCTCCATAGCTGTTTTTGGTCCTTCTACTCCCATAAAAAACACTCCTCAACAATGTGTGATGGATCCTAATACAGTTTATGGTATCAGCAAATTAGCTGGAGAGCGATGGATTGCTTATTACCGAAAACGATACGGTGTAGATACACGTAGCATTCGCTATCCCGGATTGATTAGCTATAAAACAGAAGCAGGCGGAGGTACAACCGATTATGCCGTAGAAGTTTATTACGATGCTATTCAAAAAGGGAGCTATATTTGTTTCTTAGAAAAAGACACGTATTTACCCATGATGTTTATGCCTGATGCCATCAAAGCTACCATTCAATTGATGCATGCCGATGCCGATAAATTGACCGTAGAAGATAGCTACAATGTAGGAGGTATGAGTTTTTGCCCCGACGATGTATTTAAATCTATACAAAAAGAAATGCCTAATTTTACAATGGATTATGAGCCAGATTTCAGACAAGCTATTGCCAATTCATGGCCCCAAAGCATAGACGACAGCATCGCTCGCAACGATTGGAATCTATCCTTTGAATACGACTTAGATGCCATGACCAAGGTAATGCTCGCCGAGATTAAAAAGAAATTTGAAAAATAGAATCTATTTTATATAATACCGTAAATTAAACCTGCAATGGTTGATAGTATCACAACTATGGTAACATAAACCATAGTTTTTTGCGTTCCCATTACACCTCGGATAACTAACATATTAGGAAGCGAAAGGGACGGACCTGCCAAAAGCAGAGCCAAAGCAGGACCTTTACCCATGCCCAAAGCTGTTAATCCTTGAATAATAGGAACTTCAGTTAAAGTTGCAAAATACATAAATGCACCCACTATCGAAGCTAATAGATTGGATAAAAAGGAATTTCCACCGACAGCCCACACAATCCACGATT
>JAAYRN010000073.1 GCA_012518765.1 Bacteroidales bacterium | reverse complement strand
GAACATGTTGCTAAGTATTACGCTGTCGAAGTAGTTAAACAGCTGCTACAGTGAAAGATCAACAAAAAATCATTATAAAATTTTCGTTGTCAATAGATTATATATGAATTTAAAACTTAAATGCGTAATCTGGGTTAATAACAATACAGGTTTTTAGACAGTTTGATATTCCAGTGGCTTTATAAGACGACGGGGTCACTTAATATTCCTGCGGAAGATATAATGTATAATTTTGCACGAAATTGTCTGCAGGGTTACTACCACCATCTCGCAAAACTGTCCATTAGGCGACCGGTACTCTATTTTTTTAAACATTCGTCACAAAATTACTTTCTAATATCTATTTTCTAACTTAGTAAGTATCATTTGTTTTGTGTTGATGGTTTGTCCATCTCCAATTAGTAAATAAGTGTACATACCTGTCAATGGAAATTCTTCTGCATTAACTTCTATACTTACTGTTCCTCGTTCAGAAACAACAATATTTTTTATCAAAGAACCACACATATTATAAACTTGCAATGTTGCTTGCTGAGTAGTATGTGGAACATAACATTCTATCGTTGTAGTATTATCAAACGGATTGGGATAATTTTGATATACGGTTATATTATTATCATCAATCAAATCCATTTGTATAATATCACTCGTATCTCCGTCTGCCGTTAAAAAATAGGTGTACGCACCTGCTGATGAAAATTCGTTTGCGTGTAATTGTATGCTTATTGTTCCACGTTCCGTTACATTATTGTTTCTTACCAAAACACCTGTCGCATCATACACAAAAAATTGTGCATTCACAACTTCTTCCGAAATATAACCTGCTATAATTGTACTATCTCTGAACGTGGGGCGGTTTTTAGCTACCGTTGCCTTTGCATTTTCACAAGGACTAACATCTAAATATAACCTTGTTCCCGCTGGGGCATAAAAACCCGGTTTTAACACAATTCCATCGGTTGTTCTTAGAGTGATATTGCTATTTGCTGGTATGGTTGTAGCATTACTCATAGTGATGGATTTTTTGACTGCATAATCATACGTGTTGAAATTAGGTATTTCATTAACTACTGTATTTCTATCACATTTTAAACCATAAACTTTTACGTAATCTACGTACATGTATTCTTTAAAAGCAGGCGATGTAGGAGGATGATGTTTGCTTTCTTTTTGAATAGCCATATTTAATATAATCCGAACAGGGTCAACAATTTTATGGTTACTTAATGTTCTAATTACTTTGCCATCAATATACCAAGTAATCCTATTTTTGTCCCATTCAATAGCATACGTGTGCCAATCTGTGTATGTAAAATTAGAAAGAGAGTGTTTTACAAGGTGATTTTCATTGCAATTGGGATGAGTATGTGGTAGTGGTCCATCACCTTTATAACATGTGTGAATATTGGTCTCGACCAAATTATCGGGATTGCTGCCATACATTTCAAAAATATCAATTTCTGCTACGTTTGATGAATTTGGTTCACTGTCCCCTACAAATGTACAGAACGCAGGCCAAAATCCTTTTTTATAAGGAAGTTTAATCCGTGCTTCAATATAACCATATCGGGTATCATATAAATGATTTGTTTGTATCCAACCTGATCTATAATTATACGTTTTTCCAGAAATACATTCGCCACATACCCAGTGGGGATATGGTGCTGGTGTTGGACATTTTATCGGAGTATTATTAACTTCTATTACCAAATTTCCATTGGAAGTCCAAACTTGATTTCCAAGATATAATTGAGGTTCCGAATTTTTAGGATTTTTACGGTCTTCACGAGCAGCACTATCTGCTTTTACCCATATCACAGAATTAAACATATTAAAATCGTCTTGCCATTTCAATTGCCAATGTGGATCATTGGCAGGAATTTGCGTCAATCCTATTTGATGCATAAGCAAACAACTCATTATAAGCATTGTTATTTTATTCATATTTACCTCCTTTTTATTTTAGTGCCAACAATAATTTCAGGTTTTTCGGGATTAATCCAACCCAAACTAAAATGTACTTTATTTTCTCCTTCAAAATTTCCACATTTACAAGACCCACCCGGACATATTGTAAATATATTTCCAAACTTATCAATTGACACATCAATTATATCGTTTTCTGTGTATTGAATAATTAAACAACTTTCATATTCACCACAACTAACCTTGCCTAAATAGTAAATAGTGTCACTTTCTACTATTTCCCACCCAGAGTTGCTATATGTTTGTGTCAGTTTTTCCGTAACAAAATCCCAATCGCCGATATATTTATTCCTACGGTCTTTTTCACAACTTGAGAAAAAAAGTAATATTGCTACCGTTATTGCTAATTTTAAATTTTTCATGACTTCAATTTTTATTTATCATTTTGTTAAAATCATACGTTTACTGTCAATCAATTCATTATCAACCACTAAGGTGTAAAGATACATACCTACTGCCAGTTCAGAAGCAGAGACAATGACCGTATTATGTCCTGTTTGCGTAATCGTAAATGATTTTAATTTTACGCCTTGCAAACTATATACATGTATATATGCATTTGTTTTCATTGCAGGGATATAACATGCTATTTCCGTATTGGAAGAAAAAGGGTTAGGCGTGTTTTGATACAAAATCGCTTCCTGCTGAGTTTTGCTTTGGCTGTTACTCTTTGGTACAGATATACTATCTCCTCGTGGGAATATTTCATTATCGCAACAATTCAATATCATGTTTTGCAAATATTCAAACAACATACTCCAATTATCCACCGTATTACGTAATTCGTTTAATTCCATTTCTTGCGAGAATATAATTTGTTGCAAAATTTCAGTTACCTGCTGATGTTGGTTAATTTCTTGTCGGTGCTGTGTTATTGAATCTCGCAGTTGGATTATCTCTTGTTGTTGTTCCCCAAAATCCATTTGTAATTGACCTACTTCTTGCTGTTGAGTCTCTATCAATTCTTGCTGTTCGTTGAAACCTTTGATAAGAAATGCAAAAAAAGCGTTGTAGTTAACAAGCATAGTCTCTTTTGCTGTGTCTATTAGTTCAGGTAAAACATCTTCCAATTCCTGTGCCAATACGCCATACTCTTTTTGTCTTGTATCAATACAATCACTTTTGAAATAGTAGGAATATGTCTTTATCTGTTTAAGAATGTCCGTAGCACTTTCTAACGGTATAATTTCCGTTTTCAAAGTACTATCTGACCCTAAAGTATAACCCCTAAATCTCACTTTGTTCCATTCGGCAGTAGGATGCCAAAAATCGATTCGAGTTGCATTTTTGGCACTTGCATTGCGTGCACCAAAGTTTACGCCACAATGATTTGGGATAAACGCAAAATCATTTCCACCATACGCAACTCTAAGTTTGCACCCTACCCATGTAGGATTTATGCCCATACCTACATTACCACTGTAGGTGAGTTCTATTTGTGCCTTTGCAGCATTCCCTGTGATAGCAAATATTGCTACCGTTAGAAAAACTTTTTTGACCGACCTACGATTTAATGTCTGTCTCCTATCAGACTTCGATTCCATTTTTTTTAACGATGGGGATTGCTTCATCGACACACAACCTACACTTCTTAAACTTAACCCCGATTTCTTTTCCAATTTTACGTTTGGTTTCATAAATTCCTCCTTTTTTACTGATTAATATTTATTTTTTGTTATAGTTCTGTACTATTGCTCCTATCCAATATGCTAAAATAGGTATTAAAAATTTTCACAAAAGTATAATTATTTTTTTTATTATTAAAAAAAAAGAGTGAAAGGTTTGATTTTTAACATTATACGTATTGATGAAATTTGCGATTGGAAGATAAAAGTCGCCGAGAAAGTTGATTATTAATCTTATAAATTACAAAATTATTGATAATTATATTTGCTTGTTTAAGGAAATGTGTATCGTCCTAAATAAGCGTTACAGGTTTTCGATACAAAAATAATAAATTTATCCACAAGTTTGCAGGTTAGTCTGCAAATTTGTGGATTTTTTATATGTTCTCATTTT
>JAAYRN010000072.1 GCA_012518765.1 Bacteroidales bacterium | reverse complement strand
TACCTCCTTGTCTTCCTTTTTAATCTTTACCGATATTGACTTCATATTTAATTGTTAATGGTTAATTGTTACGCTTTGGTGTTTGGGTTGCTTGTTAACAATATCTGAGACAATAATATTTTTTGGCAGGAGACGACCTTGGTTACAACCTCACAGGTGTTTACTGATTGATAATTAGCCTGCTCTTGTAATCTGCACTTTTCGACAAATTCTTTAATGTCATCCGTTCCGTTTTTAATAACAGCAAATGTGTTATATTTTTTAGGAAATATTTCATTAGAATATCTGGCTTTCCCCGTACTCATCAATTTTACTATGTACAATTCTTCTTTTTTTGCCATAATTTTTAATTTTTAATTCTCAGAGTAAAGCTCTTTCTATATCATTTGACAGTAATTTAATTAACGAAAGAGTATTCTATGATGAGGATGACAATTCTCTGAGGATTACGAATATTCCCGATGAATTAAGATATCAGTTAATCCGCACAGACAATAACAATGAGTAATATATGTTATCAAATTTCATACATATAAGAACGAAAATAGATAATGATATAATTTCTATTAATCCCAATGAAATTGCAGGACGATTTTTATTGGAAAATGAAGACATCAATATTTTAAAAGACTTATCATCGGATGCATGTATTGAAAATCTGGCTTTAGTTGATGGAAAACATATTGCTATAGAAAATCTAAAAGTAGGACAAACAGTTGAAGTTAAATTATATCCTTATCAACTTGAGGATGTAGCCTATTACGAAGATATAAATGAGTTAATAAAATCATCTGGCCAAAAATATCCTACTAAACATTTTTATGTATTTCAGTCAAAGTTTGACTCTAAGTCATCCACCAAACCCAATGAAATTGATGCGTATTATCTAACGACAAAGTTGATTTCGTTTTTAACCTCTCTGTCAAATTATCAGAAAGGTAGTGAACTGGTCTTTTTTCAAGCAAAACATCTTATACTCGACTTAAAATATAATTTCAAAGACATAGGAGATTTAAAATCAGTTCCTGAATTAATAGACCATATTTCAAACTCGGTTGATAAAGAGGAAAGACAGATAATTTTTCTCAATGAGCTAATATCCACGTTAAACAAAATTCCTTAAAAAAGCAATCGCTTCACATATCTTCTAAAGAATTTCGATGATATTTTTACAAACTACAAACACAGTCATACTCTTTACCTGGAAAAATATTCAATTGAAAAAATCAAGTCCAAATTTAATGCCGAAGTACTTGAATACAGCAAAAAAATTCAGTCTGTTATTAATGACGCACAGTCGAAATTAATTGCAATTCCAGCGGCTTTTCTATTGATTACAACTCAATTCGATATTTCAAATAAAAATCTTCAATTAAATATAACCCTTTTTCTGGGTTCTCTGGTTTTTTCGGTTTTGTTGGAACTCTTGATACGTAATCAATTTATTTCTTTATCCTTCATAAAAGAGGATATAGAACGATTTAAAAATTCATTTAACAATGAACTTAAAAACTCAACCCTATCATTTAAAAAATCTTTTGAAAGTCTTGACAAAGCCTACAAAAAGCAAAATTTATATCTTAAGATAATTCGATGCCTTATTTGGTTAATTCCTTTGTCTGTATTTATACTTTTTATAATTACAATAAGAGAGAGTGAATTAATTATTTATATAAAAGAATTATTAACAACAAAACAATAAAGACCATAAGCACATTTGCAATTCATCTCCCCTTTTAAAAAAACAACTTTAAAACGTATGGGCTTACATTAATATTTATTGTACCTTTGCCAAGGTAAGATTTTTCAAAAAAGTATTTTACAAACACAATAAAATCAGCTTATTATGAAAAAAATATTGAAATTTATCGGTGTTTTATTTGTATTTATATTCTTTTTTTCGTCTTGTAATGAAACAAAGAATTTTGATAAAAATTTATTACCCGGCAAATGGAAACAAGGTAGCCTCTACGAACGTTATTTGTCAGATGGAAGCGGATATACCTGGGATACCGCCGACGATGTGAACGAAGAAGAAGCACAAGCCTTTACATGGACGCTCACCAACGATGATTTGATACAAATACACATCATGGAAATGGGAGGAAAAATACCCAAAAGTTATACCGTAACCACACTCTCCGCCACTCATTTAAGCTATCATGATAGTTATGGCGTAAAATACACTTTCACCCGAATAAAATAAACTATATATCAAACAGTTATGAAAAAGACTCTTAAAATTATCGGCATTTCATTGGCTTCGCTTATTTTTTTATTGATAATTGGCGTTTTTATTTTTATGTGGATAGTGGTTACTCCCGAACGATTAACTCCCATTGTTCGCAATCAAACCGATAAATTTATCCAATGCCAAACACAATTCGATGCGATAGATGTTACTTTTTTTAGTACTTTTCCTCATATTGGATTGGAAATCAAAAATTTTGCTTTAATCAATCCCATGCCCAATGCACCTTCCGACACCTTGGCTTACGTTGGAAAACTTACGGCTTCTATAAATATTTCCGAATTACTTAAAAACAATTCCCTACAATTTAAAACCATTAAACTCAAAGATATAACATCGTATCTTTATGTCAATCAAGAAGGTAAATCTAATTACGATGTTTTTGTTAGCGATACAAGCGACAAAGATAGTATCTTTGAACTACCTTTCGACATTATTAACATACAAAAAGTAAACATTAATAAGCTAAATGCAAGCTACACAAACGAATCTGCTCATATTTTTGCCTCTGTCGAAAATTTTAATACGCAAATAAAAGGAGGAATAAGTCCCGAAAATGCCTGTATCAACGCCAAACTACAAACAGGAAAAATTGATTTTCAACTACAAGATTCACTACCTATACATTTAGTTTTAAATGAATTAAATACTAAGATAGAAGGCAAAAAAGAAAAGGAAAACGCAAAAGGACTGATTCGCATCAAAGCTCCCGATATAACGCTAAAACACAAAGATTTTCAACTTACATCCATTCCTTTAAACTTACAACTCCCTTTTGATTTACATATAGACCAGAGAGAAATATCCATGGATAAAGCTCAAATCGAAATTGATAAATTTAAACTTATTGCAGACGGTATAATTTCACAACTATCTGATAATATAGATATAAACCTAACTTTTGAAAGTAATACTTGGAAGCTGACTGAATTAATTACCTTAATCCCCGATTCATACAAAAATATAGTTGAAGACATAGACATAAAGGGAAATATAAAATTAAAAGGAGACGTAAAAGGCACTTACAACGATTCGCTTATGCCTTTAATCCATGCTCATCTCTCGTATGACAAAGGGGAATTTGCATACACCGATTTGCCACTTTCATTTACAAATATAAGTGGCGATTTATCGGCTATTTTAAATTTGAATCAAGAAGAGTTGAGTTCTATTAACATCCATTCACTCAAAGCACAAACCAATAAAAGCGACCTAAGTGTAAGCGGAAATATCAAAGATTTTTTAAATACTATGCTTTTAAACCTCCGCATAAAAGGAAAGTTATTTTTACCCGATATAACTCCCCTACTCCCATCGGAAATAAAAATCAACTCCAAAGAATATACAAATGTAAATATAGCTTCTTCTTTCACATTAAACGATTTACAAAACCTTGCTCTTGAAAAATGGAAGGTCAACGCTGTTATGGATTTCAATAAATTGGATGTGATATACAACGACAGTATATTTGTAAACACAAGCGATATGAAGCTCAAACTCAAGCTCCCAAGTGTAAATAAGGATAAAAATTTCACCAAACTTTTCGATTCAGAAATTCACAACCATTATTTACGCATTGAACTCATAGATGGACTTCATACAACACTAAATAACAGCTTTATAAAAGTAAATGTTTCCGATTTTCGCGATACAAGTAAACTCATGGGTATACACTGCGACTTTGACATAGCCCAAACCGATGTTGAATTGGACAGTATACAGGCTAAAATACAAGCTGCTACCGGTTCACTCACTATGATTCCATCGCAAAAAAACAAGCATAATCCTGACATACAATTTACATATAATCATAAAAATATAGACGCTAAGATAGGAACATCTCTTTCTTTTTCAAGCGATTTGATTCAACTAAAAGGAAACGGAATTTATGACAATACCGAAAAAGAATTGTTGTTACAGTGGAGTCCTAATTTACATGCAAACCTTAAAAATGGATTTGTCAAGGCTGCCGATTTATCCGTTCCAGTCAACATACCTTCTATCGTATTTGATTTTACTCCCAAAAAAATGCGAATCGATAACAGTAAAATTATTCTCGGTGAATCTATTTTCAGTTTAAGCGGAACTATCCACCAAATAGAGCAATACCTTAGAAAAACTGATTTATTGACGGCTGAATTAGATTTTGTTTCTGACAATACTGATGTAAGCCAAATCATGGACATAGTAAGCGGAATGGGTGCTTCAGATACAGTTTCAGCTGAATATAAGGAAGTTGAAAATAAAAACGACAATCCTTTTATGGTGCCTTTGGGGGTAAATGTCAAAATAAACACTTGGGTTAAAAATGCTTCAATTGGTAAAACTATCATAGAAAATGTAAGAGGTAGCCTAACTGTTAAAGACGGTTCTATGGTATTGGATCAAATTGGGTTTACCTGCGATGCTGCCGAAATGCAATTAACCGCCATTTACAAATCGCCCCGAAAAAATCATTTGTTTGCAGGCATTGATTTTCACTTATTAGACATTGATATTAAAAGACTTATAGACATGATTCCCGAATTAGACACCTTACTACCTATGTTGCAATCTTTTGCAGGGAAAGCCGAGTTTCATGTAGCCGCCGAAACTTATTTAAAATCTAATTACGAACTCAAAATGTCAACCCTTCGTTCTTCTGCTGCTTTGGAGGGGAAAGATTTGGTATTGTTAGACAATCAAACATTTAGCGATATTTCTAAGCTGTTAAGATTTAATAAAAAGACAGAAAACAAAGTAGATACCCTTGCTGTAGAATTTACGGTATACAGAAACGAAATAGATATTTATCCCTTTCTGATTGTGATGGACAAGTACAAAGCTGTTATCGCAGGTCGTCATAATTTAGACATGAATTTCGACTATCACATTTCAATTACCGACAGTCCGCTTCCCCTACGCTTAGGATTGGATGTAAAAGGGAAAATGGGGAAATTGAAATATGCCTTGGTCCCTTGTAAATATGGAAATTTATACCGCCCTGAAAAACAAAAAGTAGTTGAAAAAAGAACACTTGAATTAAAAAAAATAATTAGTGATGCATTGAAAGCCAATGTTCAATAATTAACTTTATTTGGGTGTAGTTAGTAGCAAAGCTATACAAAGTATGGAAAATAATATATTAGGAATCCATACGGATAAGGTTACTGATGCTCCCCCATATATGGCAAATACTTGGGTAATTTGCATCAATAAAATAAATGCAAAAGATATGGCTAATCCTACCAATAAATGCAAGCCCATTCCTTGCCGGGTTTTACGACTTGAAACGCTCATGCCAACCACCGTTAATATTATTGTAGAAAATGGAAAAGCCAATCTTCGGTGTTTTTCTACTTCGTAAATTTTAACTCTGTCGGAGCCTTTGGCTTTTTCCTCTTCGATAAATTCTCGTATTTCTTTGTAATTCATCAAATCTACTCCACTTTTTATCCAAACAAAATCGCCCGGATGCACATTCAACACGGTATCCATTGTCAGTCCGTATTCTACTTTTTCGTCAATTCCTGAAAAATATCGTTTTACGTAGTTGGTCATTTTCCACTTTGATTCTGTAGAATCCCAGCTTATACTTTCTGCGGAAATTTTGTATTTTAAACCGTTATGGTCAAACCTTTCGTACCAAAAATCATGTCCTTTGGCAACGATATTATCCCAATAATGTACATAGGCATAGGTATTTTCTCCAAGTTTTATGTGATTATCAGACCTTTTGAGCCTCACTTGACGAGAGACGTATTTCTCTTTAAAAGCTATCAAATTACGCGAAGTGGTTGGGATTAAAAAGTTACTCAAATAAAAAGATAAAACCCCTATCATAATCGCCGATATTAAATAAGGTATCAGCATGCGATACAGGCTCATACCCGCATTTAACATAGGTACTATTTCGGTATGGCTTGTTAGTTTCGATGTAAAATAAATAACCGCTATGAAGGTAAACAAAGGGCTAAATAAATTGACAAAATAGGGTATAAAATTCAAATAATATCCTGTGATAATTTCACTTACGGGAGCATTCCCATCTAAAAAATCTTGTATGTTTTCCGAAATATCTACTACTATTACTATCACTATAATCAAACTTATAGCGGTAACAAAGGTAAGTAGAAATTTACGTATAATATAAAAATCCAAGATTTTCATGCAACAATTATCTGTTTTTT
>JAAYRN010000071.1 GCA_012518765.1 Bacteroidales bacterium | reverse complement strand
TCCACCATGCTTCCATATTGTCTATATTTTAAAATTTATTTTTTAGCAAAAATAATCAATATTTTTTATAAATATGACTTTATGAGATGTTAATTTCAAACTTTTTTTATAGAAACAAAAACTAACTGCATAAAGAGTAATTTAACACTTACCATCTGCGTTATTGCTTCAACGAAAACAGATTTCATTTAAATGATGAATAAAATTTTATTTTGGCTAAAAAATGCTCGCTATATCGCTCTTCCTCAGAGTTTATTCCCTGCTTTTTTGGCGAGTGTAATGGCTGCCCAACACAGCAATTTTTCTTTAACGCTCACTATTTTGAGCGTTTTGGGTGTCATAGCCGTACATTTGGGAGCTAATTTAACAGACGATTATTTCGATTATAAAAGAAACAAAGAGGCGATAATGTCGCAATCATACCCTACTCAATCGCCCATCCGCAAGGGTAAGTGCAATTATTTAGTTCACAACAAAACAACTATGCAAGCCTTGTTAAAAGTCATAGTTTTTATATTTTCTTTTTCTCTGCTAATCGCTTCCATTGCATATATCTACAGAGGTATTATTGTTTTATATTACGTATTGATTGCAGGTTTTTTGAGCATCTCTTATTCTGGATTTCCGTTTCGATTAAGCTATCATGGATTGGGTGAATTAATTGTTGGCTTGATGTTTGGTCCTTTGTTGATGTCAGGGATATACTATGTAGGAACGGGTGGATTTTCATCTGCCGTTTGGATGATTTCTGTATGTGTAGGATTATTGGTTACCAATATTTTATATGTTCACTCTTTGATGGATTACAATTCCGATAAAAATATTCAGAAAAAAACCTTAGCCATTCTCATTCGAAATAAAAATGCAAACATGATAGTTGCTTTTATAGTAATATTTCTCCCTTATTTTATCTTACTATTCGGTGTTTTTTTTCGTGTATTAAGCAAAGCATACGGCTTCTTATTTATATTACTTCCTTTGTCTATCTATTTGTATTATATACTGTTTCACTATATTTATGCTACAAAAAAAACCTTCACTCCCCGTTGGTGGATGGGCTATATGGAGCAATGGAAAGCTATCAAAGAAGCAGGAATTGACCAATTTATGTTACGTTGGCTATTGGCTCGTAATATTTGTATGTTTTTTTGTATACTGGCGTCCATCATTTGTTTTGTATAAAAATTTAAGCATGTAAAACATTGAAATTGATTTCTATTTCTATTTATTTAAACGATATAACAGAAAAGGAATCACAAATAAAAGGCGTGAGTAGCTTTTTTAGTTACTTTTGCATTTAGAATTTACAGGAGTATTTATTTGTATAAGAGATTGAATACAATTAAATTAGAAGAAAAACACTCGTTTGATTTAAATAAAAATGTCAATAAAAGAAGAGAATTTAGAAATTTGGGGAGCTAAAAAGCATAATTTAAAAAATATCAACGTCTGCATCCCTCGCAATCAATTTGTGGTGATTACGGGCTTATCGGGTTCGGGCAAGTCTTCCTTGGCTTTCGACACCATTTATGCCGAAGGACAAAGGCGTTATATGGAAACATTTTCTTCGTACACCAGACGTTTTGTAGGCGAAATGGAACGTCCCGAAGTGGATAAAATCACAGGATTAAGTCCCGTTATATCCATAGAACAAAAAACCGTAAACAGAAGTCCACGCTCTACAGTTGGAACTATTACAGAGATTTACGATTTTTTACGATTGCTTTACGCTCGCGTTTCTACTGCTTACTCCTACCATACCAACGAGCCCATGATTCGCTATACCGAAAAACAGATTGGCGAATTGATACAAAAAGACTTCAACAACAAAACAATTCACTTATTAGCACCCATCGTCAAAGGACGAAAAGGACATTATAGGGAAGTTTTTCAACAAATGCAAAAATGGGGTTTTTTACATGCACGCATCGATGGTGAAATAAAAGAAATCATGCTACGCATGCAGGTAGACAGATATAAAACTCATGATATTGAAATAGTTATAGACACCTTATTGGTCAAGGAAAACAATTACAATCGCTTGAGAAAATCCATAGAATTGGCTATGAAATACGGTAAAGGCACTGTAATGATTTTAGAAGAAAATAAAACTTCACCCAAAATATACAGTCGTTTTTTAATGTGTCCCACCACAGGCATGTCTTACCCTGAACCTGAACCCAATACCTTTTCATTTAACTCGCCCTACGGCTCTTGTCCACGTTGTAACGGATTGGGTTACATTACTGTTACCGACATTAACAAACTTATTGAAGAACCGCAAAAAAGCATACGAAAAGGAGGTATCAAACCCTTGGGAGTTTATAAATCCAATTGGATATTTAAACAAATAGAAGGCATAGCCTTGGAATATAATTTTACCTTAGACACTCCCATTGAAGAAATCCCCGAAGAAGCCCTAAATGTAATTTTTTACGGAAGCGATAAACCCATAAAAGTAAAAAATGATTTCTCAAATTCATACACATACTCTGATAGTTACGAAGGCATTATAAATTTTATCGTTGCTCAAAACACCGAAGATGCTCCCGCAAATATACGCAAATGGGCACAACAATTTATGCACACCAAAACTTGCGATGTATGCAACGGTACTCGCTTAAAAAAAGAAGTTCTTTATTTCTTAATCGGCAAAAAAAATATTGCAGAATTAGCATCTATGGATGTGAGCGTTTTGTACGATTGGATATTAAAAATAGACAAACATTTAGACAGTAAACAGCAATTAATCGCTCGCGAAATTATACGAGAAATCAAAAATAGACTACAGTTTTTATTAAATTTAGGCATAGATTATTTAAGCCTCAATCGTTCGTCTCAAAGTTTGTCGGGTGGTGAGGCTCAACGCATTCGATTGGCTACGCAAATTGGCTCGCAATTGGTAAATGTGCTTTATATTTTAGACGAACCCAGTATAGGTTTACACCAACGTGATAATCATCAATTGATTAATTCTATCAAATCTTTGCGCGATGTGGGGAATTCGGTTATTGTGGTGGAACACGATTTAGACACCATGAAAAATGCCGAT
>JAAYRN010000070.1 GCA_012518765.1 Bacteroidales bacterium | reverse complement strand
ACAAACAGCTCCACAAACAAAATCAAATGATTATACAAATAAGCGTATTTTGAAACCCGGTGAAGCCATTATTTTCGAAGTAAACAATAACAATGTTGTTGAAGATTCTTCTCACTTTCCTTCTTTTTCTCAAGAAGTTAAAGATGCAATTGCCCGCGTTCCAGCTTGGTTACACTACGATTTAAAATTCAAATTTCGCATGGCAACAAGCTCTTCTGTCCAAACAAAAATGGTCAATTTACTAAACTCTACACCCAAACAATATTTAGATGAAGTTGCATTTACACTTGCTTATCTTCCTTACGAAGTACTTAGCAGTAGCCGATTTTCAAATGATTGGGATTATTTAATTAAAAATGCTGAGCTTATTTACACCATTGCAGACTCATTAAAATATGTCCGATTAATTGAAAAAGGCGACACCAATACCAACGATTGGAAAACCACAACCGAATATAAAATTAAAAAAGGAGGTAGCTATGAATGGCGAGAAATAGATCCTTATTACTATTATCAATTCATCGTTATGCCAAAAATAGAACAAGAAGGTCTTTATGTAACAGATAATACCAGTTCAGTAGGACAGCGTACCTGGGGATATGGATGGAGAGAATACCTATGGTTTGACCCCGATTCAAGTCGTTCTTATCAACCTGTGAATATTTCGGGATATAAAATTGTAGATGCCTCAGGTAGATATGATTCCTTGATTATTGATACCATTCCTCGATTAGGCGAAATAATGCAAATGCCCGAATATTTATGGGACGAAGTTAAGACTCTTTACATGTTCAACAGAGAATTTAAACCTAATAATCACGCATTAGATGTGTTAGGCAATTGGTGCTCACGTTGTATTCCAATGGACGTAACCAGTGCTAGCGATTATCGCCCCTCTCAACCCAATCATATTGCATGGAAACACATAGGAAACTGCCACGAAGACGCTCTGTTAGTTGCAGCAGCAGCTCGCACCTGTCTTATTCCACTTATGCACATAGGTGACTTTTGTGATGACCACGTTTGGGGAATGTTTCACGATGGAGGCGGAAAACACGAATGGAATCATTACGAATTTTTCAGAGGAGGATGCTCACCCGGAAGACCTTATTATTGGGGAATGACCAATATGCAAGAATATGCTGGATACGGATGGAATAGCTCTTTAGTACAAGGATATGTTCCCGATGGAACTCAAATAAATGTATCGGATTATTATTCAAAAAACAAACCAAGTTCTATGCTTGATTTGACTATAGTTGACTCGCTCGGAAAACCCATTGATGGAGTAAGGGTAAAACTTTATTCCACTAATACACAATACGGAACACCTTATACCTTGTATGCTGGATACTTATGGACAGATGCCATGGGACGAATCCATACTCCCATAGGCACAGGCAAAAAATATTACATGAAAGTTTACCATCCCAAATACGGTACTTTTCCAGAAGAAGAAAGCAAAATTTACATCCTGTTAAACACAAATACAACTTCTGACAAAACATACACCGTGTCTTTTACCATGCCTACTACTGCTAAAAAACGTACAAGAGTAAATTTTGGACAAGACACCTACGATGCCGAAAAAAGCTTGAAAATTAGTTTTGCAGCAAAAAATATTACAACCGACAACAATCCCATAGATGGACAACGTTCTACTTTTTATGATAGAACCGAAACTAACGCATTTTTAAATGCCCATGTACTATCTGAAGACGAATTACGTACATTTATTTCTTCGGGAATAAAACCCGTAAATTCTATTTATACTTTTGCTCAAAAACAACCCGGTGAATTGGCTATTCCTATCAAAAAAACAGGAAAAACCTACATAGCCCTAACCAATGACTTCAACTATAAAAATTTTGTTGAAGTTGAATACCGAACAGATATTATTGACGGATATGAATTTGATTTAAATATATATGATGCACAAAAAAATCAAGACATTAACCTCTCAATTTATCCAAATCCCTCTAACGATGTGGTAAACATAAAATCATTGGAAATTCCTATTGATAATATCCAGCTAATAGATATGACTGGAAAAGTTGTTCAAACATTCCAAGCAAACCAACACAAAGAAATAAGCATTGATATTAGCCACATTAATAGAGGATTATACTTTGTAAACATTTATACCAGCAAAGGGAAAATTGTTAAGAAACTAATTAAACAATAACAACAAAGTAGATGTTTTATAACTAATAATTGAACAAAAAGAATCATATTACAACTATTCCAACTACGAATAATTCTCAGGAAGAATAGTTGTAATTAATATTGAAAATACATGGAGATTAAACTAAACACAATAGAAGAAGCATTGGAAGACTTCAAACAAGGGAAATTTCTTATTGTTGTTGACGACGAAGATAGAGAAAACGAAGGTGATTTTATCATCGCTGCAGAAAAAATAACTCCCGAAAAAGTTAACTT
>JAAYRN010000069.1 GCA_012518765.1 Bacteroidales bacterium | reverse complement strand
TAAACACATACACTTGATGAAAATCTCCTATACAAATGTAACTTTCATTATGAGCTAAAAAAATAGTTCGAATAGTTTTATCAAAAAAATCAGTTACACATAGATGTACGGTGTTTATCTGATGAGTTTTTAAATCATAAAAATACACTTTGATGGTATCAGATATGGAACCGTTATAGTTTATAAAAGCAAGTGAATGCCCCCATAAACTATAAGCTAAGGGGGCATTATTAACTCTTATTTCATTAGGGAAAAGCAATACAGTATCTAAACTTACGTATTGATTGATGTAAGACGTTTGATGTTGAGCCATTGAAAAAACAATAGACTGTACAGTTATCAAAAAATGAATTAAATGTTTCTTCATAATAAAAAATCATTACCAACAACTTTTATAAGATCAAGAGTTGTATTGATTTGCGAATGCAAATATATACTATTATTACATATCAAAACTACTATTTGGTAATTTTACGTAAAAAAACAAGATAAAAAAACAAGTTTTAAATAATTTATATTTTTTTACACCCGTAAAACAAGTATATTCCCTTAAAAAAATGACTACTTTTGCAGGTGTAAAAAAACAGGAAATTGATTGTATTAAAAATAAAAAAATAAGACCATGCACAAGCTATCAATTGCAGATAAAGTTTTTCATTCTCGTTTGTTTTTAGGAACGGGAAAATTCAGTTCAAATAAAGTTATGGAAGAAGCTATATTAGCTTCTAAAACTGAGATGGTTACAGCTGCATTAAAACGCATAGATATTGACGACAACGACGATGATATGTTGAAACACATCATACACCCACACATTACACTGTTACCCAACACTTCGGGTGCTCGCAATGCTGAGGAAGCTATTTTTGCGGCTCAAATGGCACGCGAAGCATTAGAAACCAATTGGTTGAAACTTGAAATACACCCCGACCCTCGCTACCTCCTCCCCGACCCTATGCAAACGCTCAAAGCCACCGAAGTACTTGCCAATATGGGATTTATTGTACTTCCCTACACACAGGCTGACCCTGTATTGTGCAAACTTTTAGAAGAAGCCGGTGCGGCTGCCGTAATGCCCTTAGGAGCTCCTATAGGAACAAATAAAGGACTGAGAACCAAAGATATGCTCGAGATTATTATCGAACAATCCAATGTTCCCGTGGTGGTAGATGCAGGCATAGGTGCACCCTCTCATGCCGCCGAAGCTATGGAAATGGGAGCAGATGCTTGCCTGATTAACACCGCCATTGCCATAGCTGGCAATCCTACACAAATGGCAACTGCCTTTAAATTAGCCATTGAATCGGGACGCATGGCTTACGAAGCTCGTTTAGCTCCCACAGCTACCCACGCCAACGCAAGTAGCCCTTTAACCGATTTTTTGGAAAAATAAAATTGTAACTACATGAAATACTACATCATAGCTGGCGAGACTTCGGGAGATTTACACGGCTCAAACTTGGTAAAACATATTTATCAACACGACCACGAAGCCAACATTAGAGCATGGGGTGGAAATTTGCTCAGAAGACAAGGAGCAGAAGTTGTAAAAGATTACAAAGACTTGGCTTTTATGGGTTTTGTCGAAGTGGCACTACACCTTAGAACTATATTATCAAACATACAATTTTGTAAACAAGACATTATTGACTTTCAGCCCGATGTGGTTATTTTAATAGATTATCCTGGATTTAATTTACACATAGCTAAATTTTTACATCAACAACATATAAAAACCTACTACTACATTTCGCCCCAAATTTGGGCTTGGCACGGCTCTCGCATCAAGCAAATTAAAAAGTACGTAAACGAGATGTTTGTCATTCTTCCCTTTGAAAAAGACTTTTATGCATCACATTCGTTTCCTGTTCATTACTTAGGACATCCCTTGTTAGATGCCATTAAAAATCACCCCATAAACAAGGATTTTATTGCTACGAACAATTTAGATTCCCGTCCGATAATAGCCATTTTGCCCGGAAGTCGGAAACAAGAGCTGAAAAACATGTTGAAAGTTATGCTTCAAGTTACTAAACATATAAACGATTTTCAAATTGTAATAGCTGGTGTAGAGCATCTTAAACCCATTTACACTCGATTATGTAAAAATCATTCCGTTCAAATTGTATACAATCAAACCTATTCCTTATTAGCTCATTCCCACACTGCTATGGTAACTTCGGGAACTGCTACCCTTGAAACAGCCTTGTTTAACGTACCTCAAGTAGTATGCTACAAGGGAAATTTCTTTTCTTATTTGATAGCCAAATATTTAATTAAAAACATACAGTATATTTCTTTGGTTAATTTAATAGCCAATAAAAGCGTAGTTATAGAACTTATTCAACACCAAATGAACACCAAACTCCTATCGGAGGAATTAAACCGACTTGTATACAACCAAGCATACCGGCAACAAATACTATCTGATTATAAACACATACAAACTCAATTAGGCGATGGCAATGTATCTGATTCTATTGCTCAAAAAATCGTCAATCTATTAAAAGAATAAAGCTATTTTCAAAATTAGAAGCAAAGTATATGAAAAATCATGTATTTTTGCAAAAATATTTTTTAAAAAAATGAAATTTCGTAACACATTATTTTTCTTTCTAATTCTCTTTTTAATTATACCATCCTTATATTCAGTAAATATAAAAGTGAGGGTACTATCGGAATACAAGGTGAAATCTGTAGACGTAAAAATAGCTTCGGGAAAATACATGATACTCTGCAACAATGTAAAGGTTTTTGTAGAAGATTTATCGCCCGATGAAGCCCTTACCTTAACCCTTCACAACAACCAAATCAGGGTAGAAAAAGGAATAGAACTAATTGGAACTTACAATTTTATAGAATTTGTAGGCAAAAAATACAACAATATTTTCTGTCTCAATTCTTCACAAATAGATAGAAAACGCACCTACGAAGAACATTTGACCGTTGTAGCCAATGGCAACGACATGGTTTTTGTAAATCGTATTGATTTAGAGAAATATGTAGCCGGTGTAGTCCAATCCGAAGTGTTTGGAAGTTCGGAAGACGTTGAATTTTTTAAAATACAAGCAACTGCCTCTCGTACCTACGCTTTAGCCAATATCAATCGACATTTGAAAGAAGGCTACAACCTCTGCGATGCGGTACACTGTCAGGCATACAAAGGAAAATGTACCAAACCCGATATTTTACGCGGAACTTTTGAATCGTTTAGCGATGTCATTGTCGACAGTAGCAATAAGTTGATTACAGCAGCCTACCATTCCAACAGCGGCGGTATGACCGAAGACGCACATAATATTTGGCAAGCCAAAGTTCCTTATTTACGCTCCATAATAGATTCATTCAGCGTAGGAGCTAAAAATTACGAATGGGGAAAAAACATACCCAAACAACAATGGATCAATTATTTTATTTCAAAATATGGTGAAAATTACAAAAAACCCGAAATACAGGAAGAAATTTTTAATTTCACACAAAACGAACGCATTGCCAAATGGGTAATAGGCGAAGACACCATTCCCACCAAAAATATAAGGGAATATTTCAGCCTACGTTCTTCGTTTTTTTCTGTCGAATTAGCCAACGATACCGTGTATTTACACGGCAAAGGCTATGGACACGGCGTAGGATTGAGCCAAGAAGGAGCCATTCAAATGGTAAAAAAAGGATATTCTTACATAGATATTCTACAGTTTTATTACAGCCAAACACAGGTTGTAAAATACACAGAAATTATTGATTTTTAATTCATTTATATTATAAAGCAACTATCTTCATGAAACTAAGTGTAATCATTGTAAATTATAACGTTGAATATTTTTTAGAGCAATGTTTGCACTCTGTGTACAAAGCCATTGAAGGCATTGAAGCCGAAATTTTTGTAGTCGACAATCATTCTGTCGATGGCTCTATACGCATGTTGAACAAAAAATTTCCACACATCCATTTAATTGCTAATCAGGAAAATGTGGGATTTTCCAAAGCCAACAACCAAGCCATACGGCAAGCCAAAGGAGAATACGTATTATTATTAAATCCCGACACCCTTGTCGAAGTTGATACCTTTTCAAAAACCATTGAGTTTATGGATCAAACTCCCGATGCAGGCGGATTGGGTGTAAAAATGGTAAACGGTGAAGGAGTTTTTTTACCTGAATCAAAACGCAGTTTGCCCCTCCCCAAAGTTGCTTTTTATAAAATCTTTGGTTTATCCAAACTATTCAAAAAATCACATCGCTTTGGAAAATATCATCTTTCTTATTTAGACCCCAATCAAACACATGAAGTTGAAGTGC
>JAAYRN010000068.1 GCA_012518765.1 Bacteroidales bacterium | reverse complement strand
ATCTAAAAAAAATGAAAGCATTAATTATTTTCAATCGTGAACCCTACGACAATACCGATGTTACATGGAATGGCTTAAGATTAGCCGATACACTTAAAAAAAACGGTCACCAAGTACGTATTTTTCTTATGAACGATTCGGTAGATATGGCAAGAGACATCTGTAAGGCTCCCGAATCTTACGACCAAGATTTATCGCTAATGTTAAAAGATTTAATCGCTAATGGAGTAAAAGTCAAGGTATGTGGTACTTGTATGGCTCGCTGTGGTATTTACAAAAATCATCCTTATTTTGAAGGAGCAGAACATTCAAGCATGGCAGCCTTAGCCGAATGGGTAGCCGATAGCGACAAGGTTTTAACTTTTTAATCTATTTATTATTCAAATTAAAATACAATTTAAAAAGAAAAAAAGTAGTATTCTAAAAAATATAACTACATGATAAGAAAAAAAGTAGTATTTTTGCACCACTTTATTACTACATGGGGTTGTTTGGCTTTGACAGCTCGTATGTGGGAATGTAAGCATGCCGGACGTTGGAAGCAGGTTCCGTAACAGCTAACTTCCGAGCCTATTATAAATGGCACAAATAATAATTTCGCTTTAGCTGCCTAACAAGAGTTAAGCACAAAGCTGTTTCCCTGAAAGCCCTTTTTCTCGGCGTTTAGGTAGAAGCATCGCAAAGGAGAAAATAGTTTTTGTAAGCCTCGATACAAAAGCGAAAACTAAGAGGATAAGTAGTGTATGGGTTCGCCTTGTACCAATACGCTATCGAAAATCAAACAAAGGCTAAGCATGTAGAAAGCATTTTTGCAGCGTGTTTGGACGAGGGTTCGACTCCCTCCAACTCCACTAAAAAATTATTACCATGAATCATATACCTATCGCAAGCGATCATGCTGGATTTGAACTCAAAGAATACATAAAAAAAACATTTGAAAAAGAAGGGTATACATTTAAAGATTACGGTACATTTTCGACCGAAAGCATGGATTATCCCGATGTAATACATCCCTTAGCCGCCGACATCAATCAAAACAAATACCCCTATGCCATCGTTATATGTGGTTCAGGAAATGGAGTTAGCATGGTAGCTAACAAATATTTACATGTACGTGCCGCCCTGTGTTGGACACCCGAATTAGCCTTGTTGGCTCGCCAACACAACGATGCCAATATACTCGCCTTACCAGCACGCTTTATTGAAAAAGACAAAGCCATAGAAGCTGTAAAATTATTCTTTAGCACTGCCTTTGAAGGTGGACGACATCAGCGAAGGGTAGAAAAAATAAAAGAAAAATTATAATTTTTATTCTTACCTCCGTTCTTTAATGACTGTGGACAACAAGAAACTGCTCATACAAAAACTTGAAACTTTTATTCGCAAATACTACAACAACATTGCGATACGGGGGGGAATTATTTTCTCTATTATCTCTTTGATTTTATTTATATCTATCTCATTATTTGAATACTATCACTATTCCAATCCCCTATTACGAGGCGTATTGTTTTATGGATTTGTTTGTATTAACCTAATCGTACTTATTTATTTCATCATCATTCCACTGTTGAAAAAAACAGGTTTATTGAAACGAATCAGCTACGACGAAGCCGCCGATATTATAGGAAAACATTTTCCCGAAATAAATGATAAATTATTAAATACCATACAATTAAACAGGCTGTCCGAAGAAAATGCTCCCATAAAAAGCATGGAACTTTTGTTAGCCTCCATCGATTTTAAAATTGAACAAATCAAACCATTTACATTTCATAGAGCCATTAACCTTAGGAAAAACCTGAAATACCTTCCCTATGTTTCTGTTTTATTGTTAATTATAGTTTTTGTTTTTATATGGAATGCAAGCGTTTTTACCGAACCCACCCACCGCATCATTCATTATAATCAAGTTTTTGAAAAACCAGCTCCCTATAGTTTTGTCATAGAAAACAATGCATTAAGCACCTATCAAAACGAAAATTTCACACTACATATTCGCATCGAAGGAGAAATAATTCCCGAAGAGGCATTTATTGAAATAAACAACAACCTTTATAAATTAGACCAAGAAAGCACTATAAATTATACTTATACATTTAAAAATGTACAGCAAAGCACTAAATTTCGCTTTGTTACCGATGAAGTTAAAACTTCTTTCCACCAATTAAATGTACTGCCCAAACCCATTATGATAAATTTTTCCATTGCCTTGGAATACCCTCCTTACCTTCAAAAAATAAACGAAGTGGTTGACAATAACGGAGATTTAAACATTCCTCAAGGAACCAGAGTAAGTTGGAAATTCAACACCCGCAATACGGATGAAATCATTATCAACTTTCCTCAAAAAACACAAAGCACTCAAAAACAATCTGATATATTTACATACTCCATGCGGGCAATGGAAAATCTGACCTACACAGTCATTAATAAAAATCAATACGTAACCAACAAGGACTCTCTGCATTACTTTATTAATGTAATACCAGACCAATACCCACAAATAGAGGTTATTTCGATGAACGACTCTGTATTTTTCGACCGTTTTTACTTCAAGGGAAATATTTCCGATGATTATGGATTGAAAAAACTAAATTTCATCTATAATATACGCGATGAAAAAGACACAGCATCAAGTATACAAACTATTGATATACCGATAAATACTTCTTTAAATGGACAGGAATTTTACTATTATTTCGATGCACAAACATTGAATTTATCCTTAGGTCAAAAAATGACTTATTATTTCGAAGTTTGGGACAACGACGGAGTAAATGGCAGTAAATCAACCCGCTCTTCTTCCATGGAATTTAAACTTCCCTCTGCAGAGGAAATTGAAAAAAAATCGGACGAAATCAGCACACAAACCAAAAGCAACTTAAGCAACCTAATCAAAGAAGGAGATAAAATCCTAAAAAAAGTGGAAGAACTCCGAAAAAAAATGGTAGAAAAAGACCAACCCTCTTGGCAAGAAAAAAAGCAAATGGAAGAGCTTTTAAATCAACTACAAAAACTAAAAAAAGAGGTTGAAAATATCAAGAAAGAGCAAGAAAAACAAATACAAATGGAAAATCAGTTTCATCCTGAAAACGAAGAATTATTGCGTAAGCAAGAAGAATTGCAAAAACGCTTCAATGAATTGTTTTCAGACGAAATGAAACAAATTATGAACGAAATACAAATGCTCATGCAACAAAATTTCGACAAAAATAAAATGAGCGAAATGTTGCAAAAAATAGAGCTTTCAACGGAAGAGGTGAATAAACAACTTGATCAAGACCTAAACCTTTTTAAGCAACTTGAATTTGAAAAGAAAATGGAAACAACCATAGATAAAATTCAAGAGCTATCGAAAAAACAAAAAGAATTAGCAGACGAAACACAGAAAAAAAACACAGACAACAGTCAACTGATTGAAAAACAAAAAGAATTAAACACTGAATTTGAACAGTTGATGGATGATGTAAAAAAATTACACCAATTAAACCAAGATTTAGACGACCCCTACAAACTACCCAACACCCAACAAATGGAATCCGAAATTCGGCAAAAAATGCAAGAAGCCCAAGAGCAACTTCAAAAAAACAACAAAAGAAAATCATCGGAAAATCAAAAAGAAGCCAGCGATAAAATGAAATCCATGGCAGATAATATGGAATCTTCCTTCGAAGAAGAACAATCTCAACAGACAGAAGAAGACATACAAACACTTCGTCAAACACTGACAAACATCATTAGAGCGTCTTTTACACAAGAGGATTTAATGCTACGACTATCAAAAACAAACACCCAAGACCCTGCCCTACAAAAAGTAATTGAAGAACAATTTAAAATGAAAGACATTCTACAAGTAATAGAAGACTCTATTTTAGCTGTTGCCAAACGACAACCCGCTGTAGAATCGTTTATTACAAAGAAAGTATCTACCATCAACAGTGCTCAAAAACAAATATTAGAATCCATACAAGCTATTCAAGATATACCTCCTCATTACAACTATAGATTAAGTTTTGGTCAAGCCGTAGCCAAACAACAATTTGTAATGATGTCGCTCAATGACTTAGCCTTAATGATAGCCGAATCCATAGATAAAATGAACAACGCCAATGAAGGTTCTTCATCTTGCAAATCAGGTTCTTGTAAAAACTCTAAACCGGGTTCCAAAGGAAAACAAAGTATGAAATCAATGCGTGAAATGCAAGAAAAACTCAATCAACAATTGGAAGACTTACGCAAACAAATGCAAAATCAAGGACAAAAACCCGGAGAAGGCAAACAACAAGGTGGACAATCAATGAGCGAACAATTGGCACGTATGGCAGCCCAACAAGAAGCTATACGAAGAATGTTACAAGACTATCAATCCGACCTTAAAAAAGAAGGCAAAGGCTATGACGGACAATTAGAAAGATTACTAAAAGAAATGGAACAAACGGAAAAAGATTTGGTAAATAAAATCATTAACCAACAAACCATAAACCGCCAACACCAAATAATGACCCGTATGCTACAATCGGAGCGTGCCGAAATACAGAGGGAAAAAGAAGAAAAAAGAGAAGCCAGACAAGGCAAAGAAATACAACGCACACCTCCCGCTGAACTTATCAACGAAAAACTCAACAAACAAAAAGAAACTGAGATGTATAAAACCATACCTCCCACCTTAAATTACTTCTATAAAAACAAAGTGAATAACTATTTTTACAATATTCCATAAAATATTTTCCATAAAAATCAAACAAACACAACAAAGCAAGCATATTTTTTTATATTTTTGTGCCTAAATTTGAACATTAAGGCAACTATTTAGTGCCAATACACGACTAACATGAAAACGAAAGTATATTTTCACACAAATAAAAACACATTTATTATGAAAAAGTTATTGATATTGAGCTTTTTAACTACCTTTGCATGGATTTCCTATGCAGGTGATTTTACAGCCGACACAACCAGAGCTTGCGTTCCCGCACTTATCACATTTACCGAAACCGGAGGAGGTGTAGGCTGGGAATGGGATTTTGGAGACGGATCGACAAAAGTATACACCAATCCAGCCCCTCACCCTTATACAAGTCCTGGTGTGTATACCATTACATGTAAAGTAACCTATTCCGATGGTTCTTCCGAAGTAGTAACAAAAACTGGATACGTTACAGTATCAGCAGGACCCAAAGTTTCGCTCACCGCAAACAAAAAGGTAATTTGCCCGGGAGACCCCATCAACTTTACAGCTACGGTAACACCCGGAGGAAATGCTGTTAGCTCATATTCATGGGATTTTGGAGATGGAACAACCTCTAATACAATGAATCCAACTCATGTATACACAACCTCAGGTACACGTTCCGTATCGTTAAGAGCTACGGATACCATTGGTTGTAGCAACCGAGCAGATAGTATACAATATATATTAATAAATCCTGAACCAACAGCTAATTTTACCGTAAGCGATTCCGCTTTTTGTGTGAAAACAGCTGATGAAACCCGCCAAGCTACTTTTACCAACCTATCCGATGCCAGTGCCACCAGTTTTTATTGGAGCTTTGGTGATGGAACAAATAGCACGCAAAAAGACCCTCCAACAAAAACCTACGGCGTAGGTTTTTATGAT
>JAAYRN010000067.1 GCA_012518765.1 Bacteroidales bacterium | reverse complement strand
TTGTATATAACATTTTGAAAAATAGGATGATGCGGATTAAATGTTTGTATAAAAACTTTTCCTTGTTTGTTCTTTCTTCCAGCTCTTCCGCTTACTTGTGATAGCATTTGAAAGGCGCGTTCGTAAGAACGAAAATCAGGAAAAAACAACATGTTGTCGGCATTTAAAATTCCAACAGTACTTACGTTGTCAAAATCTAATCCTTTGGTAATCATTTGAGTTCCAACTAAAATGTCTATTTTTCGTTTTTCAAAATTATGTATTATTTTTTGATAAGCATTTTTGCTTCGTGTGCTGTCATAATCTAAGCGGGCAATGATAGCTGATGGATAAATTATTTGAAGTTCTTCTTCTATTTTTTCAGTTCCAAAACCTCTCATTTCTAAGTTTGGTTTGCTACAAGAAGGGCATATATTAGGAACTTTTTCAGAATATCCACAGTAATGACAACGAAGTTGATTATTGAATTTATGATAAGTTAGGGTTACGTCGCAGTATTTGCAAGTAGGAATGTGATTGCATAAATTGCATTCTAAATGGACGGAAAATCCTCTACGATTTTGAAAAAGAATAACTTGTTCTTTTTTCGAAAGGGCTATGTCTATGTGTTTTAATAGGGTTTTGGTATAAGGCGAAAATCCTTGTGCGTTATATCCTTCTTTTTTTAAATCGACAATATGTATTTCGGGTAAATCAATTCCTCCATAACGCTGTAACAGAGTAACCAATCCGAATTTATTTTTAACGGTGTTAAAATAAGATTCGATAGAGGGAGTTGCAGAACCTAATAAAGTTTTGGCTTGATGTAACTGAGCCAAAACCAAAGCCGTATCTCTTGCTTGATAATAGGGAGATGGTTCAAATTGTTTGTAAGAAGTGTCGTGTTCTTCGTCGATAATAACTAATCCTAAATTATAAAAAGGAAGAAACACAGCTGATCGGGCTCCAAGGATGATTTGGTATCTTGGGTTGTCTTTTTCGGCTACACAATTCCATATTTCGGCTCGTTCCGAATTGTTAAAATGGGAATGATAAACACCTACTTTGTCTCCAAAATAGTTTCTTAATCGATTGATAATTTGAGTAGTAAGAGCTATTTCGGGGAGTAGATACAGAATTTGTTTTCCTTTGTTAATTTCTTCTTGTATGAGTTTGATGTAAATTTCGGTTTTTCCGCTTCCTGTAACTCCGTGAAACAGAATAGTTTCTTTTTCTTTGAATTTTTCTTTTATCTCTTTCAAAGCAATTTCTTGTACTTGAGAGAGTATGATTTCAGATGGGCTGTTTTCTTTTTTAAAATCGGGCAACCGACTTACAATTAGTTGATGAGATTCTAATATTCCTTTTTTTATGAGAGCTTGTAGTTGTGATTCTCCAAATTTATCGGAGACAAGAAGTTTGTTTTTAGGAATTAATGGATTTTGTAATTGTTGTTGTAATGAAACAAAAAATAATAAAGCATTTGATTGTTTTTGTGTTCTTTTTGATTTTTCTAATTCTTGAAAAATTAAATTTAAAGCATTTTTATCGGATTGGTAGGGCTCGGATAATTTTAAATAAGGTTCTGTTTTGTGTTTATATTTTAATTCAACTTCTTCGCAAACAAAAATTATTTCTTTGTCTATCAGTGTTTTTATTAAAGAAAAAGCGAAAGGAAAATTTGTTATTTTTTCAATTTGCTTAACAGTTAATGAGTTTTTTTCGCTTAGTGTATTTATTATTAGTAGTTCTTTTTCTGAAAGTTGTGATATATTTCCTTGAAAATCGGGGTGTATACTTATTTTTGTTTCGCTTGCTAATTTAAAAGCAGAGGGTAGGGCAGCCGCCATTACTTCTCCGTGTGTACACATGTAATATTCAGACATCCAAGTCCATAACGAAAGTTGTTTGTCGTTAATTAAAGGTTCTGTGTCAAGAATATTTACAATATTTTTGGCGTGATAATGTTGAGGTTTGTTGGAGTGGATTTGATAAATGATGGCGGAGTAAAATTTATGCCTGCCAAAGGGAACCAACACCCGTTTCCCGATTTCTATTTCCGATTCCATTAATTTTGGAACTTTATAAGTATAAAAATTAGGGAGGGGTAAGGGAAGAATTACATTTACAAATATTTCTTGTGTATCCATTGTTTTATTATCTATAGCTTACACCTAAATCTTTTTCAATATCGCAAATAATTTTTGTAATATCATTTAGTTTCTTTAATATCAGCAGACTATCTTCTTCGTTTGCTTTCCTTGTTTCGTTTAAGTATGTGTTTTTAATGGCTCTTAGTTTCAATAATCTTAAAACTTGCAAGCTGTTGAGTATTTCGTTATGTAGTTTTGTTTTGTTATTATCAATGGTATTTATAAAACTTTTTATTCTAGAACTTTCCCAAAGTGGACTTGGTGAAGGTTTGATGTCAACTAAAGTAACAAATAATTCAAACATCTCTTGGTCAAGGTTTTGTTTTAGCTGAGGAATAATATCTGAAGAATATTTTTCGGCAGTTTCGGCATAAATAGTTAAAAACTTTTGATACAAGAGAGTTTCAAATTCGATTCCATCTTTATCTAAATCATTGAATATAAATTGATCTACTCTGATGGGAACGCATGTTGTGTCGTCAAGTATTTCAATAATTTGTTCGCCGTAATTTAGCAATAAAAAAAGTATGTGTTTTTCTACTTCGGAAATGGAAAGGGGTTCAAGGGAATTAGAAGTGAGTTTAAATTTTTCAGTATCAGCAGGAAGTAGGTTTATATCTGTATTTTCTTTTGTTTGTTCTAATTTTTCTTTACGGTATGTAGCCAATCGAATTTTATTAACAGACTGATATAAAACTGGTTCGGGAATCCCCAATAAAGTGCTACATTGTTTAACAAAAAACGAAACTTTGATAATATCAGGAATACTGGCTATGTCGGTAGCTATTTGTTTAACAAATTCTGCTTTTTTGATAGGGTCGTTTCCAGCTTCTTTCGATAAAACATCAATTTTAAAATGAATAAAATCTTTTTCGTTTTCGGCAAAAAAATCTTGAATTTCTTGTAAATCACGTTTACGAACAAAAGAATCCGGGTCTTCACTTGGAGGTAAAATAACGATACGAATGTTTAAATTTTCTTTTAACAACATTCCAACGGCTCGAATAGCTGCTTGTATACCAGCGCTATCTCCATCATAAAGAACAGTTATATTATTTGTTAATCTTGTAATTTGTCTGATTTGTCCCTGAGTTAAGGAAGTTCCTGAAGATGATACAACATTTTCTATTCCAGCTTGATACAAGGAAATAACATCGGTATAACCTTCTACTAAATAACATTTGTCGGCTTTTTGTATGGCTCTTTTAGCTTGAAAAATCCCGTATAAAATATCACTTTTATGGTAAATAGCTGATTCGGGAGAGTTTATGTATTTGGCTATATTTTTATTTAATGTAGATAATGTTCTGCCTCCGAATCCAATTACTTTTCCCGAAAAATTATGAATGGGAAATATGACACGTTCTGTAAATCGGTCGAAACGCGAAATATTATTTTCTTGTTGTCGTACGATAATTAATCCCGATTTTTCAAGATTATCAATTGTGTAACCTTTTGTTGTAGCGTAAGTTAAAAAAGCATCTCGCTGACGAACGGCATAGCCTAAATGAAATTTTTTGATAGAATTTTCTGTAAAACCTCTTTCTTTTAAATAAGAAAGTCCTATGGCTATTCCCTCTTCGTGTTTGTGTAAGTTTTCAGCGAAATAATCGGAGGCAAAGGTAGTTAGCAATAGTAAGGCTTCTCGTTCGTTTAGAAGTTGTATTTCTTCCGAGCTCAGTTGTGTTTCTTGAATTTCGATATTATATTTTTTTGCTAAATATCGGAGTGCTTCTACGTAGGAGTAATTTTCGTGTTTCATGATAAATCCTATAGAATCGCCTCCTACGCCACAACCGAAACATTTGCAAATTCCTTTGGCTGGACTTACTGTAAATGAAGGTGTTTTTTCGTCATGAAACGGACATAATCCAATATAATTTACACCTCGTTTGGTTAAACGAACAAAATCGCCCACTACCTCTTCTATGCGGGAGGTATTTAAAATTTCGTTTATCGTTTCTTGTTTTATCATTTGGTGTTACAACAATTATTGGGGACTGATTGTAGGTGTTGTTTGTTCTTTTTCTATGTTTTCTAAATCTTTTATAGCATCAATAAAATGGTAATCTTCTAATTTGTAAATATGTACAAATGTATTTTCAAAAAAACCTTTTGGATTTTGCTCAAAAAAGAATTGAGTGGAGAGTAAAGGTAGTTGCATTTGATTTGCTTCTGTCCCGAAGTTACATCCATATTCCATTAAAGCGTTTAAAAAATAATAGGTTATATCGTAACCTTGAAAAGCAAATTTTTCTATAGTGGGTTCGGTATCAAATTTATCTCTAAATTTATGGGTAAATTCATTAACATCAACATCTGCATAATCTACAAAAAATGGGTCAATATAATGTGTTTTTAAAGCCATAAAGTATTCTGTTTCAATATTATCATATTCTATCCAAGAAGAAGGAGCAAATAAGGTGATATTTTCGCGTTTTAGCCCATACATGCGTTGAATAAAATTAGTAATATTAATTTCACCAGGGAAAAAAGCAAAAATATAATTTTCGCAATCGGGATTCAATGCGTTTTGAATACCCCCAATTCCTTCTTTTTGATAATTTATTTCTTTGATAGAAATTTGTTTTTTATCGGAAATGGATTGTAATAAGCCGGTTTTATAAGCAGAGGTTATTGATATATCATTTGTACTTTGGTTGTTTACCAAAATAATTTGGGCTTTATCGTGTAGTTGGGTAATGTAATTACCAGCTTGTTTTGCCTGATTTTGATAAGATGTACTTACTTTATACATGGCGGCATTACAATCATCGAAACTGACAGAGAATGGATTAACAACGATTATATCTTTATCTTTTGCATAATCGCATATGATTGAAAATAAGTCGCCGAAAAACGGTCCAATAATTAAATCAGCATCAGCAAATTTATTTTGTTGAATCATTTCTTTGAACGCATGGATGTTTTGTTCGTTAATATCTTCTACATGAAGTTTTATGGGAATTTCTTTTTTACTTGCATCTTCTGCAGCTATTAGTAATCCTTCGTAGAATTGGATAAAATGAAAAGATTTTATGGCATCGTAATCTGATAAACTTTTAAATTTAGAAGTGTCAATACGATGTATGTTATTCAGATACAGAGGAATTAAAGCATATACTTTGTAAGATGATTTTTTGATTCCCTTTTTGATCTCTTGTATGGATTGTGTGGACTCTTTGGGGATAGTTGCATTTTTGCCATAAATGAGAATTTCTTGTCCTATGGATAAGTTTTCAGATACATCAGGATTCCATTCAAATAATTGATTGACAGAAACTTTATATTTACGAGCGATACCATACAGTGTTTCACCAGCTTCTACAATGTGTATTTGTTCGGATACGATAGTTTTATCTTTTTCTTCTTTTTTTGGTTGTTTTATAGTTGAAGTTGTAGCGTCTTTTATGTATATCTTAATTTCTTCGTCTATCTTAATTCCATTTTCGGTATGGGGATTGTGTTTTATAATATCTTCTATTGTAATATTATACGTTTTAGATAAGCCATACAATGTTTCGCCTTTTATTACTTTGTGGACTAAGAAAACTTTTCCATTCTCAATTAAAGTATCTTTTTGTGTTTGTGCATGTAGCTTGGCAAAAAACAACAAAAATATTAGAATTAAATAATTGATTTTTTTATTCATAGCTGATTGTATTTAAAATTCAATTCTTTTTCTTATATTTAAAACGGAAAAATTCCATTTATATTTACTTTTTAGGATAAATAGAAATATTATACTCGTAATCAACAGTACAAGTATGTCTATAAAAGAAGGGTTTATGTTTATTTTTTCAAATACTGCATAAGTTTGTAAGGCTGATTCTTTGGAAGTTACAAATAGACATAAAAACATATTATTGGCAGCATGTGCTCCCATGGCGGTTTCAATACCATCGTCTAAAACGACCATAATTCCAAAAGTAAGTCCGAATATAATGTATTGTGGCATAGCTAACCAAAAACCAAAAGAATCCACTTCGGGATTGAAAGAGTGTAGTAGCCCAAATATAAGAGCTGTAGAAATGATGGCTATCCACTTGTTTTTGCTCCAAAATGCAAGTCCTTGCATGAGGTATCCTCTAAAAAGTACTTCCTCAAATGTTGTTTGAAAAGGAATGAAAATGAGAATAATAACAGCTGAAATTAGAAAACGTGTGGGTTCAAACTGAAATTTAAAATCTTGAGGCGAAACAAAATATTCAATACTCAAGGTAACTGCAAGCAACAAAGCCCACATTCCCATAGCATAAAAAAATCGATTCCAACGTATTTTTTTTGTTCCATTAATAACTTGGCTTAATGACCTTTTATGCAGACGTTTAAATAAAACAACAAGTACTATTAGTCCTATTACATAAGGGATAAGCATTAATATGAGTCCTGTATTTAAATCAATACCGTAGGCAGACAAATCGAGGAGGTTGTCGGGGTTAGCCGAATATCCTTGTGCAAGTTTACTCATCATTACTATTAATAAGGGTAATATGCCGATAAAATTAGTGGCAACAAATCCTATTAAGATAGTTACAATGTATTTCCACAACTGACTTTGTCCGTCAAACGCTTGTTTTAAATGATTCATAATCAAATTATTTTATTCCCATTCGATGGTTGCGGGAGGTTTAGAACTGATGTCATAAACTACTCTGTTTACTCCTTTTACGTTGTTTATAATTTCATTTGAGCATTTTTCTAATAAATCATAAGGCAGGTGTACCCAGTTGGCAGTCATTCCATCAATGGAGTGAACCGCTCGTAGGGCTACACAATTTTCATAGGTGCGTTTATCGTTCGTTACTCCAACGCTTTTTACAGGTAAAAGTACGGATAGGGCTTGCCAAGTTTTATCGTACCAACCTGATTCTTTGAGTATACGTATAAATATAGCATCAACTTCTTGTAGTATTTGAACTTTTTCGGGGGTAATGTCTCCTAAAATTCGTATTCCCAATCCAGGTCCTGGGAAAGGATGACGATACAATAAATCTTTGGGAACTTCCAAGGCTTCTCCCATGCGACGAACTTCGTCTTTAAACAAAAACCGTAGGGGTTCTACTATTTTTAAATTCATACGTTCGGGAAGTCCTCCTACGTTGTGGTGGGATTTTACAGCTAAGGAATCTCCTTTTACGGATATGGATTCGATAACATCGGGATAAATAGTACCTTGTGCTAACCATTTGACATTTTTTAATTTATGTGCCTCTTGGTCAAATATATCGATAAAAGTTCCTCCTATGATTTTGCGTTTTTGTTCGGGATCGGAAACTCCTTTGAGTTTTTCGTAAAAAATATTTTTTGCGTCTACGCCTATAATATTGATACCTATTCTTTTACAGGAAGTCATAACCGATTCAAATTCATTTTTTCGCAATAAGCCTGTATCTACAAAAATACCATAAAGGTTTTTTCCAATAGCTTTGTTTAGCAAGTAGGCTGCAACTGTCGAATCAACACCTCCCGAAAGTCCAAGAATGACTTTATCGTCTTGTAATTGGTTTTTTAATTTTTCTACGGTTAGGTTTATGAATAATGTTGGTGTCCATGTTTGTTTACATTTGCAAATATTAATTACAAAATTGGATAATATTTGCATTCCTTCCTCTGAATGATGTACTTCAGGGTGAAATTGTATGCCGTAAGTTTCTTCATTTTTTATTTTATATCCAGCATATTCTATGTCGGAGGTACTACAAATTTTTTCAAAATTGGAGGGGAGTTCAATTGTTTTATCTCCATAAGGCATCCATATTTTTGATTGGGGGTTGATGTGTTTCAATAAAATATGGTCTGGATGAACATAGGTCAAGTGTGTTTTTTTATATTCTTTGGATGAAAGGGTTTTTATTTTTTTACCTTGGTTATGTATCAGAAGTTGAGCTCCGTAATCAATTCCTAAGATGGGAATTTTTCCTTTCCATTTTTCGATATTTGCTTTTGGAGCGTTGGTATCATGGATTGAGGAAGAGCTTCCCGAAAGTATAATTCCTTTTACATTGTTGGGTATATTTTCAATGGAATTGTAGGGTTTAATTTCGCAGTATACATTGATTTCTCTAATTTTACGAGCAATTTGTTGTGTATATTGTGAACCAAAGTCTAATATTAATATCATTTCGTCCATGGGGAAATTATTTTAATTTTTTATATGTAATCAAATCCAGTATAAGGTTGTAAACTTTTAGGAATATGTATTTTGCCTTCAGTAGTTTGATTGTTTTCTAATAATGCGGCTATGATACGAGGTAAAGCCAATGCACTCCCGTTTAAGGTATGCAACAAATGTGTTTTTCCGTTATTATCTTTGTATCTCAATTTCATGCGATTAGCTTGAAAGTTTTCAAAGTTAGAAACAGAACTTACTTCCAACCATCTTTGTTGTCCTTTTGAAAACACTTCAAAATCAAAAGTTAAGGCAGAAGTAAAACTAATATCGCCTCCACATAAACGGAGTATGCGAAAAGGTAATTCTAATTTTCGTAATAAGGATGTAACGTATGTTTTCATTTCTTCGAGTGTATCGTAAGAATCTTCGGGTTTGGTAATTTGCACAATTTCAACTTTATCGAATTGATGTAGTCGATTTAATCCGCGAACATCTTTTCCGTACGAGCCTGCCTCGCGACGAAAACAGGCAGAATATGCACAATGTTTGATAGGTAATTCTTCTGCTTTTAGTATGTTATTACGGTAAATATTGGTAACTGGGACTTCGGCTGTAGGTATTAGAAATAAATTATCTTTTTCTACATGATACATTTGGCTGTCTTTATCAGGGAGTTGCCCCGTTGCGTATGCCGATTCTTCGTTAACTACATAGGGAGTTTGAACTTCTATGTATCCTTCTGTTAAGGCATTATCGAGAAAAAAGTTAATAATAGCTCGTTGAAGTTTTGCCATTTTTCCTATGTAAACAGGAAATCCTGAGCCAGTTAGTTTAGCTCCTATTTCAAAATCGATTAATGAAAGTTTTTCACATAAATCCCAATGAGGCAATAAATTAGGAGAAATTGTAGTATCTCCTTCGGTAAAAACAATTTCGTTATCTTCTGCCGATTTTCCTTGGGGAACGCTTTCGTGAGGGATGTTGGGTAAAAGAATTAGAGTTTCGGTGGTAGCTTTTTCGTTTAAGGTAAAGTTTTCTTCTATTTTTTTTGCCTCTTCTTTTAGTTGAGATGCTTTTTCTTTTAGGGTTTCCGCTTCGGATTTTTTCCCTTCTTTATATAATTTCCCTATTTCTTTGGCTATTTTATTTTGTTCGGCAAAATTATCGTCTAATTGTTTTTGAAATTTGCGTCTTTGTTTGTCATACGATAAAATATGTTGTACATATTCGTAGGCATCAAAGTTTTTTATTTTTAATCTTTCGATAACGTAATCAGGATTTTCCCTTAAAAAATTTAGATGTATCATTTTTATTATAATATTTCAACAAAAATACTTTTTTTTATGGTATCTATGGCTGTTTTTTTAGATATAATTAATATATTGTTGTAGTTAAAAAATTAATAAAAAAAATAACTTACTGAGGAATAAGTTATTTTTTGTGTTGAATAATTTAAACTCATTGATTTATAGTAAGCTATCTATTTTTTTCTGTAAATCAGGTTTTCGGATAACGCCTACATGCTTATCTACTAATTCTCCATCTTTCATAAAGATAATGGTAGGAATATTTCGTATTCCAAAATGCATAGCTATTTTGGGATTGTTGTCAATATCTACTTTTCCTATCAGGGCTTTGTCTTTATATTCTTCTGCTAATTCTTCAATGATAGGAGTTACCATGCGGCAGGGTCCGCACCATTCAGCGCTAAAATCAATAACAACTACAGAGTTTGATTTTGTTAGTTCTTCCCAGTTTGTGTCGAGTATTTCGAATGCCATAATTTAAATTTATTTTTTAGTATGTATTAATAATTATTTTAATTCAAGTAAAGCTTCGCCAATATAATCGGTATCGGTAAATAATTGAGCGGTATAGGTTCCTGATACTGCTTTGTCGCCTTCTCTCAGTCTCCAAACCATGGTAATTTGTTTGGCTTTATTTTCATAATTAACAACTTGTTTAACTGTGTATTGTAGTTTCTTATCGTTATTGGTAAAGCTGTAAGCATCTCCTGTTCCTAAGGCAAGGACTCTTCCGTCTGGGAGCGAAATACGACAGTATAAATTAATTTCTCCCGGAGGGATGAGTTTATTTTCGCTTAAAGTATAACTTACTCTAAATAGCTTAACTCGCTTAGCTCTATCGGTTTCATCTTCTTTTCTGCCTCCTAACTTTAAGTTTATTCCTTTAAATGAAATATTATAAGCTTTAAATTTAGCTGCTGTACTTACTTTTTCGTGAAGGTCTTCTTTTTCTTGTACCAATGCTTCTTTTTCTTGAGAAAGTCGGATGTTTTCATCTTTAATTTCCTTATTCTCAATGGTTAATATTCTATTACTTGTATAAAGTGAATCTAACAAATGTACGTATTCTTTTCCTTGATTTTGAAGTAGTTCTAATTTCTTTTTAATTCTGCGATAATCAGCTTGAGATTGTATAAGTTCTTCTATCTCTTTAGCTTGTTTAATAATAGCACTGTCTTTTTCTGATAGTTGAGCATTTAAATCTCCGTATTCATTTTTTATGATTTCATATTCTCGAAGAATAGAGTCTAATTCGTTTTGAAGTTCGGTTTGTTGCGTTAGAGACATATCTCTTTCGACAACAATTTGTTTTACATTTAGCAAAGAGTAAATCAAGATAATAGCTAAAATTACGGATAATATTGCAAATATTAAGGTTAATTTCCTATATTTTTTTACTTCTTTAATCAAATTATTTTCCTGTTCCATACTATTTTAATAATTTTAATTCCAACTTACAAATGTAAAAAAATATTGTCTATCTTTGGGTGCTTTTTTGAAGATTTTTTGTTTTCTA
This sequence comes from Bacteroidales bacterium, assembly GCA_012518765.1. Lineage (GTDB taxonomy): Bacteria > Bacteroidota > Bacteroidia > Bacteroidales > WCHB1-69 > UBA5266. The sequence goes on along the minus strand of JAAYRN010000067.1, from coordinate 3,081 downwards.
TGTAAAATATTTATTTTCAGCAAATTATGGGAATCAAGATGTTTATAAAAGATTTTATTTCTCTTTTTTATCCTATTTATTGTTTGGCTTGTGGCAAAAATTTGGTTAAAAACGAAGAGTGTATTTGCACACATTGCTTGGTTAGTTTGCCAAAAATAAATTTTTATTCAAATGAAAATCCTTTGATGGATAAATTTATAGGAAGGGTATACATTGAAGCAGCCATAGCAAGTTATTATTTTAAAAAAGGAAGTACCATGCAGCATCTTATGCACCAACTTAAATACAAAGGACAAAAGAATATAGGAGAGTATTTAGGTCTTTTAATGGGAATAGATATTATGGAAGATGATACATTGAAATCGATAGACTTGATTTTACCCATTCCTTTACATCCTAATAAAATAAAAAAAAGAGGTTATAATCAGAGTGAAATTATTGCCAAAGGAGTGCAAAAAGCAACAAAAAAGCCCTTAAATACACATTCTCTTGTTCGGCATATAGAGACAGATACTCAAACCAAACGCTCTCATTATAACCGCTGGGAAAACATTCACAATGTGTTTAAAGTAATAGACCCTAAGCCTTTAGAAGGAAAACATATTTTATTAGTAGATGATGTTATTACTACGGGGTCAACTTTAGAAGCAGCCACACATACGTTGTTGGCAGTTCCAAACACCAAAGTAAGTATAGCTTGCTTAGCCTTTGCCACTTTTTAAAAAAATAAGATATTCTGTTTTTCTATATTTCTTGTTATAAATAATATTGTACTTTTGCAATGCATATACTAATTTGTTTTTCAAAAAAAATCAAAGAAATGAAACAATATATTGATTTATTAAACCATATACTCGAAAATGGAAATTATAAGCAAGACCGAACAGGAACGGGTATTTATAGCGTTTTTGGATACCAAGTTTTTTTTGATTTGGAGAAAAGTTTTCCATTATTAACTACAAAAAAACTACATTTAAAATCCATTATTCACGAATTATTATGGTTTATTAAAGGAGATACTAATATAAAGTATTTGAAAGACAACAATGTAAGTATATGGGATGAATGGGCTGATGAACAGGGAGATTTAGGCCCTATTTATGGACATCAGTGGAGGTCGTGGACAACTAAAAACGGTCAAGTAATTGATCAGCTACAAAATGTGATAAATCAAATTCAAACTACTCCCGACTCAAGAAGATTATTAGTTTCGGCGTGGAATGTGGGCGATTTAAGCGAAATGCGGTTGCCTCCCTGTCATATTTTATTCCAATTTTATGTACATAATCGAGAGTTATCGTGTCTGTTATACCAACGAAGTGCAGACGCATTCTTAGGTGTACCTTTTAACATTGCATCTTATGCCTTACTGACGATGATGATGGCTCAGGTTTGTGGGTTGAAAGCCAAGCAATTTGTTCATACTTTTGGAGATTTACACTTGTATGCAAATCATATAGAGCAGGCAAAAATACAAGTGCAACGAAACCCATATCCACAACCTCAAATGGAATTAAATCCGGACATTAAAAATATAAACGATTTTACATTTTCAGATTTTACATTGAAAAATTACGAAGCACATCCACATATAAAAGCAGAGGTTGCCGTTTAATTTTTTAAAATATGACAAAAGATATAGTTTTTTTTGTTACTTTTACACATCGAAATAATAATATATAAAACACATAGTCATGAAAAATATAATAGTAGGAATCGACTTTTCTTTAGGTTCTATGAATGCAATGAAACATGCTGTTTCTATGGCAATTAGATTAAAAACAGATTTAACGCTTTTATACAGCTTAACTCCAGATGCAAAATTAATTGAAGAAACAAACATTACACTACGTTCTAATATTCTTTCCATTGCTGAAAAAAAATTGATGGAATTAGCTGAATATTGCCAAAAACATATTCATCATACAAAAGTAAAACATAAAATTCGTGTGGGTAAAGCCGCTAAGGAAATAGCAGCTGAAGCCAAAGAACAGGGTAGAGCCTTAGTGGTAGTAGGAACACACGGAACCAGTGGATTTGAAGAGTTTTTTATAGGAAGTACAGCTATGAGAATTATTAGCTCAACCGAATTTCCTGTATTGACAGTTCGCGATACTGTAAATATTCATAGAGATTTAACCGATATAGTTATCATTATTGACTCTTCAAGAGAAACTCTTCAAAAAGTTAAAATTGCAGCTCTTTTATCCAAAGCATTTCAGGCAAAAGTACATATAGTAGGAGTTTATACATCGAAGTATAGAGATTTGAGAGATTTAGTGGATGCTTATGTAAATAAGGCTGAAATATACTTTAATGAACGTGATATTAGATTAGAATCAACCATTATTGAAAGTGATAAAGACCCCAGACGAATCATTGAAATATCCGAAGGCATTAAGGCAAACTTAATTATTTCGATGAAAGAAACTGATTTATACGGAGATGATCCTTTCTCGCTTACTTCTTTTAGTCAGAAATTAGTAAATAGATCCTCTATACCCGTTTTGTCGGTCAATGTAGACACGAGTATATTCCGTTAGAATAATAAAATAATAAATATAAGATGAGTAGGATAATACATATAGCAGGAAGACAAATTTTAGATTCACGAGGGAATCCAACCATAGAAGTAGATGTTTATACCGAAGCTGGAGCTGTGGGAAGAGCAGCCGTACCCTCAGGAGCTTCTACAGGAGTGTACGAAGCAGTTGAATTACGTGACAACGACCCACAGTACTTTCAAGGAAAAGGAGTCCTAAAAGCTGTTCAAAATGTACAAAAATTAATTTCAGAAGAGCTAAAAGGGTTTCCTGTTGACAGGCAAGATGTTATAGATACTCGTCTTATTGAAATAGACGGAACTGAAAATAAAAGTAATTTAGGAGCTAATGCCATGCTGGGAGTTTCTTTGGCTTGTGCCAAAGCAGCAGCTATGGAAGTAGGACAAGATTTATACAGATATTTGGGAGGAGTAAATGCTAATACGCTACCCATTCCGATGATGAATATATTAAACGGAGGAGCCCATTCCGATAATTCTATCGATTTTCAGGAGTTTATGGTAATGCCTTACGGAGC
>JAAYRN010000066.1 GCA_012518765.1 Bacteroidales bacterium | reverse complement strand
TAACCATGAGAATTACGTATGGAAATGTGGCTGGATACTTCCCGTCAGATGGTGCTAAATATTTACATTACACCACCTTAGATGGAGTTATGGAAAAAGAAAGTTTGGGTAACTATGATTATGCCGTAGATAGCAGGCTAAAAGAATTACATAAAAACAAAGATTACGGCGTGTATGCCAACGAAAAAGGAGAAATGCCCGTAGCTTTTATCGCTACCAATCACACCACCGGAGGCAATTCGGGAAGTCCTGTGTTTAATGCTGAAGGTCAATTGATAGGTATTAATTTCGACCGTTGCTGGGAAGGCACCATGAGCGACATACAATACGATCCCGATTTGTGTAGAAATATCTCTGTAGACATTCGTTACGTATTGTTTATTATTGAAAAATTAGCAGGTGCTAAACATTTGATAGAAGAAATGACCATAGTGAAATAAGCCATTTATTATTTCACCTTTAAAATACTTATAAAGCCATAGGTTTCAATAACTCTATGGCTTTTTCTATGCCCGAAACTTTGTGAAAAGTAAGGGTAAGTTTATTGCCATTTTCACGCATATAACAAAGCGAGGGGTGCTGTTGTATATAGCTTAGTATTTTTGTAAATTGCTGACTTTCAAAATATGACGATTCTGAATTTGACACAAAATGTCCTATTAGCTTGTTTCGTTTCAATACTATTTTTTCAAAACCAATTTCTTTACCCAACCACCGCAAGCGTATGCTATTTATCAACTCCATGGTTTGCCAAGGAATCACACCAAATCTGTCGTCAAGATTAGATTCAAAGTTTTTCAATCTTTCTTCGGTATGTATGGTATTCAGCTCTTTGTATAAATAATAGCGTTCGCCGCTGTGGCTCACGTAAGAATCGGGAATTAATATCTCCAAATCGGTTTCAATCACACATTCACGCACATGCGGAATATCTTCTTTGGAAGTACTTTCTATTTGATTCGATGTTTGTAATTCAAACATAGCCTCTTCCAATATTTTCTGATACATTTCGTAACCTATTTCGGTAATAAAACCACTTTGTTCGGCTCCCAATAAATTACCCGCTCCCCTGATATCCAAATCCCTCATAGCTATATTAAAACCGCTGCCTATGTCGGAAAATTCTTCGATGGCTCGCAAACGCTTGTTGGCATTTTCAGCCAAGGTATGCAAGGGAGGAGCCAATAAATAACAAAAAGCCTTTACATTTTTTCGTCCCACCCTACCCCTCAATTGATGTAAATCGCTCAAGCCGTAATTTTGTGCATCGTTGATAATGATTGTATTAGCATTTGGAATATCCAATCCAGATTCTACAATGGTAGTACAAACCAATACATCGTATAAGCCATCTATAAAATCTATCATTGTTTTTTCCAATATTTTCCCCTCCATTTGTCCGTGGGCTACGGCTACTTTTAAATCTGGAAAATTACGCTGAGCCAAGTCGGCTAATTCATATAAATTTTCAATGCGGTTGTGTACAAAAAACACCTGTCCTCCCCTGAATATTTCTTGAGAAATAGCTTTTTGTATAAGTTCTTCTGAAAATACATGCAACTCTGTTTGAATAGGATAACGATTTAAAGGCGGGGTTTGCATCAAAGAAATATCGCGTGCTCCCATTAAGGAAAATTGCAAAGTACGCGGTATGGGCGTAGCTGTCATGGTCAAGGTGTCTACATTTACTTTAAATGAGCGTAGTTTTTCTTTGGCTTCTACACCAAATTTTTGTTCTTCGTCAACGACAAGTAAACCTAAATCTTTAAATTCCACATCTTTACCAAGTATACGATGGGTACCTATCAAAATATCTATTCTTCCATCTTTCACTTCGCTTAAGATTTCTCTACGCATTTTAGCACTTGTAAAACGATTCAAATAAGCTATCTTGCAAGGAAAATGCTGCAATCGGTCGTTAAAACTATTAAAATGTTGCAAAGCCAATATGGTAGTAGGCACCAAAACTGCTACTTGTTTGCTGTCGCTAACCGCTTTAAATGCCGCTCGTATAGCTACTTCTGTTTTTCCAAAACCCACATCACCGCAAATCAATCTATCCATGGGATAATCGGCTTCCATGTCGCGTTTGACATCGTTTGTAGCTTTCAATTGGTCGGGAGTATCCTCGTAAATAAACGATGCTTCCAATTCGGTTTGCATGTAATTATCAGGTGAAAAAGCAAATCCCTGCGTTGATTTTCGTTCTGCATACAACTTGGTTAAATCTACAACTAACTCTTTTACACGACTTTTTGTTCTTTCTTTTACCTTGTTCCACGTATTGCTTCCTATGCGATTCAAGGTGGGTGCCGTGCCTTCTTTGCCTACATATTTTGAAATTCTATGAAGTGAATGTATGCTAATATACAGAATATCATTGTTTTTATAAATGATTTTAATAGCTTCTTGCATTTTTCCATTGACTTCTATTTTTTCCAAACCTGCATATTTCCCTATTCCATGGTCGATATGTGTAATGTAATCACCTATTTGTAAGTCATAAATTTCTTTTAATAAAACAGAATCTTTGGGGCGATATTTATCTTCTACCACATAGCGATGGTAGCGGTTAAACACCTGATGGTCGGTGTAAAAGGCTATTTTCAAGTCTTTGTCAATAAAACCTTCGTGCAGACTAATGTCTACAAATTTAAGCAGTTCTTTTTTAATATCTTTCTTATAATCAGAATGGTAATCCTTATAATGAGCATGAGTTTCTAATATTTCGTGTATAATATTTTTTACACGCTTGGATTGGTTGGTATTTTCGGAAGCAAAATAATTTTGAATACCGTGTTCAAAATTTTCCATCCAATGCGACATTAACCATTCAAAATTCTGATTAAATGTGGGTTGTGGTATAGTTTGAAAGGATATTTTTTCGGCAGTTGTCCATAGCGAATCCGATAGATTACACTCTATTACTGCCCTATCAACCATGGATTTTAGAAAAATAGATTTATCAATAAACAATTGAGAAACAGCATAAGTAGATTCATTTTCGTTTGTTTTTTGTTTTTCTTCCATTTTTTCGTAAAAATCTTGCACGTACTCGGCACATAAGTCGGCATTTTGTATCCACAATGTGGTGTGCGGTGGAAGCATGGAAAACAAATCAACTTTTTCTGAATTTTCTAAATTTTCGGCAAGATTGGGCATGAGTACAATTTCACTCACATGAGATGTAGAAGCCTGTGTATTACTATCAAACAAACGCAGGGATTTTATATTATCTCCATAAAAATCAATACGGTAAGGGTGCTCATCGGCATAGGAAAACACATCAATAATACCACCACGTACGGTAAACTGTCCGGGTTGAAAAACATAATCGCTATACACAAAGTCGTGTTCCGATAAAAACTCAATCACGGTATCCATAGAAACTGCCTCTCCTTCAAATAATTTCAAACTCTCCCTTTCGATACTTTCCGAAGGAAGAATTTTTTCACTCAAGGCTTCTG
>JAAYRN010000065.1 GCA_012518765.1 Bacteroidales bacterium | reverse complement strand
GCTCTTCTAATGATATGGCACCCAATGGACAATCGCCAATACAGGCTCCTAATCCATCGCAATATAAATCGCTAACAATACGTGCTTTTCCATCTATTATTTGTAGGGCTCCTTCGTGGCAGCCCGATACGCATAAACCGCAACCGTTGCACAAATCTTCATCTATTTTTATAATTGTTCTTCTCATAACCTGTATAGTATTATTTCTTTTTTGCAAAATTACTTCCTAATGCACCTTTAAGTTGTAATGTGTGTTACAAAACAAGGAAACAAGGAGACTACACCTTGCTTATCAAGTAGATAAATTAATAAAAAGAAAATGTTTTTACGATTTAGTACAATGAAAATTGAGAATATACGCCCATTAAGTCTATTTTTAGTATTAGACTTATGTATTGATTTTGCTTGTTTTTATCTTCTAACAGACTAAAGTTACAATAGCCTTGTTTGCGAGGTTGGCTTAGGAGCCTTTATGACAAGTACTCTCGTTGCTGATTTTGAGCTATTGGATAAACAGTGTATGATGTCTTTTGGACTTTCAACTAAATTATCTTTATGTACTGTTTTGGTTTCGTTACCGATGCGAACATCGACGCTTCCTTCTAATACATAAAAAGCTACATCTACAGGAGTAATATGAGGTTTTAGAGTCTCGCCGGGTTCTAATAAAATGTGAACAACTTGTGCACTATTGTCATCATAAAGTAAGCGAACATCTACTTTGTGAGGAGTTTCTAATAATTCTTTTTCAAAAACATTTATTATTTTCATATCTTTTATTTTTTTGTTTCTAAAGGTTTATTGGTTAATGTAAGGGAAACGATAAAGCCAATACCTAATAGTATGGCTCCAGTCATATAAGTTTTAGTACCAATTAGTTCAGGAGAAACATGTTGATAAATATCTTTTATATAGGCAGCAATTTGTGGCCCTATAATACCACCCAGAGACCATGCGGTAAGTATAGCTCCATATACTATAGGCATAAGACGGGCGCTAAATACATCAAGCACATAAGAAGGCATTGACCCGAAACCACCACCGTAACATAGCAATACATAGCATACCAAAACTCCAAAAACCCAAGGATTGGAGGTGAATATGAGTAAAATAAAAACAAGAAGTTGCGATCCAAGGATTAGTCGAAATACTTGAATACGCCCAACTCTATCGGATAAACCTCCCCAAAGGAAGCGTCCAAATCCGTTAAACAGCGAACTAATAGCGATAAGAGTTCCTCCTGCAGTAACAAGAGTATCTTGGTTTAGAGTATAATCTTTTGCTTTTAAAAGATCTTGCATCATGGGCGATTGTAATCCAATAAACATAATTCCTGCCGAAATGTTAAGGAAAAAAATTACCCACATTCCCCAAAATTTAGTAGATAAGATGCTTTCTTTAACCGTAAGAGTTTGTTCTGTTTGTTGAGCTGAACTTTCTTGTACAGAGGGAGTATATCCTTCAGGGACAAAATTTTCAGGAGGATTTTGCATGCTAAGGCCTGCGGGTATTCCTATAATCATGAGAACAATACCCATGTATAAAAACATGTGTACAAGGTCGCCTGCTGTTAAATTTTGAAATAGGGGAGCAATGACTTTTGACATAAATAAAGCTCCTAATCCAAATCCCATTACTACCATTCCAGTAATAAATCCTTTTTTGTCGGGAAACCATTTAGAGGCTGTAGCAACGGGAGTAACATATCCTAAGCCTAAACCAGTGCCTCCTATTACACCAAATCCTATGTAAAAAAGAGGTAAGTTTTGTAGATACATGGCATAAGCACTAATCATGTATCCCGAGCCGTATAAAATAGCACCTAAGGTAGCTAACTTTCGGGGTCCATATTTGGGGAGTATAATACCCCCAACTGCCGCCGATAGTCCAAGAAATAGAATAGCCAAACTAAAAATCCACATTGTTTGTACATTACTCCATTCATAGGTTTCTATAATGGTATTTTGGAAAAAACTCCAGGCATAAACCGTTCCTAAAACAACTTGTAACAAGGTGCCCATAATAGCTATAAACCACCGATTACTTTTTTTTGTCATAAAATTTATCGTATTAAAAATATTATTTGTTAATAAAATAGTAGCATCATAAACGTTGCGTTGCTTAAAATATTGTAGATATTTATGAATTTAATATTATTCATATATATAAGAATAACAGTTAATTAACCTGATATATAAATAGTGAATTAGTGTAAAAAACCATGGATTTAAAATCATTAATCTTGAATATATGTCCACATGTTTATTTCTCCAAGAGTATCGTTGAAAAAACGATATTCGAATATGGAATAGGAAACATCTCTATTAATACTTAGTTCACAGCGATATTTACGTTTCCACTTTCGTTTCCAACTAAAGAATCCTTTTGTTAGATATGCATGTACAAGGGGATGTACAACAAGGGTTAATTTTTTTTCGTATTGTTTTTCTACTAAAAATTGTATTTTGGCTTCTATTTCGTCAACAAATAAAGGCAAAGGATTTACTTTTCCACTTCCTTGACAGGAGGGGCATTTCTCTCGTACTTCTACATCTGCCGAGGGTCTTACTCTTTCTCTGGTAATCTGAACCAATCCAAATTTATTAGGAGGTAAAATTGAATGGCAGGCTCTGTCTCTTTTCATTTCGTCTCTGAGGCAATTGAAAAGAATTTTTTGATTTTCAGCAGAGTGCATGTCAATAAAATCAACTACAATAATTCCACCTATATCACGCAGTCTTAATTGACGGGCTATTTCTTTTGCCGCTTCTAAGTTAACATTTAAAATATTTTCTTCTTGGCTTTTCAGTGCATCTATTCTGTGACCACTATTGACATCAATTACGTGCAAGGCTTCTGTATGTTCGATAATTAAATAAATGCCATTTTTTATGGCTACTATTTTTCCTAATCCAGTTCTTATCTGTTTATCAATTCCGTAGTGTTCAAACAGAGGAGTTTTCTTATTGTAATATTTAACTATGTTCAATCGTTCGGGAGCGATTATTTTCATAAAAGCTGACACATCATCAAAGGTTTCTTTGTTGTTGATGTGTATGGCATCAAAACTGTCGTTTAACAAATCGCGTATAAAAGAATTGAGCCTATCTAATTCATTAGCAACTTTTTTAGGAAATTTAATGCCGCTAATATTTACAACAATTTGATTCCATCTTTCTAAAAGATTTTCCAAATCGGCAACAATGTCTTTTTCGTTTCTGTTTTCGGCTATTGTACGGATTATGAACCCTATATTATTAGGTCTTGCTTTGCGTACAATTTTTCTGAGTCTGTTTTTTTCCCTTTCATTTTTGATTTTCTGGGAAATCATTACTTGATTCGAAAAGGGAATTAGGACAAGAAATCTTCCTGCTAATGAAATCTCGCCTGAAACTCTGGGCCCTTTGGTTGAAATTGCTTCTTTGGTTAGTTGAACCAATAGTAACTGATTAGCAGTTAAAACATCTTTTATATTTCCATTTTTAGAAATTTCTTTTTCAAAAGATACAGATTCAATAGATTGGTAATTAGGATTATTCTTTAGCCGATTCCTTACAAATTTATTAACAGTTTTAATCTTAGAGCCTAAATCTAAGTAGTGTAAAAAAGCGTCTTTGGAATATCCAATGTCTATAAAAGCAGCATTCAACCCAGGTAGAGTTTTTCGAACTCTGGCTAAGTATATGTTACCTACGGCAAATTCATTCTTCGTAGATTCTCTATGAAACTCAACAATGAAACCATTTTCTATTAAAGCAATTTCTATATTTGAAGTAGATACATTTACATATAACTCTTTTCTTACTTCTTTTTTTGCCATATATATAAGTTTGCCTCAATTGTCTTTGCCAAATACAACTAGAAAACAAACTACATATCCGATTCGATATGTAGTTTATTGTAGTTATAAGTAAAGATTCACAAAAGTTTATTTCTTTTTATGTCTATTTTTACGTAGACGTTTTTTTCTTTTGTGAGTTGCCATTTTATGTCTCTTTCTTTTCTTTCCGCTTGGCATATTTTTTCCTCTTTAATAATTGTTTTTTATTTTACTTTTGCTTTAACTGTGTTTGTAAAAGATTTAGCAGGTTTAAATGCTGGGATGTTATGAGCAGGTATAATGATTGTCGTATTTTTAGAAATATTTCTACCTGTTTTTTGAGCTCTTTCTTTAATAATAAAGCTACCAAACCCTCTTAGATAAACATTTTCTTTTCTTAATAAAGAGTTTTTAACTGTAGACATAAATGTTTCGATTACGTCTTGTACGGCTACTTTTTCAATGCCTGTTTTACTAGCTATTTCAGCTACAACTTCTGCTTTTGTCATGTTACAATTGTTTTAAATGATGAATTATTAAATTTTTGTTTTCTCTCTGGCAAAGATAAAATTATTTTAAATATATCAAAGACATTTTCTCATCTTTTTTTGATACTTTCCTGTAGCAGTCAGAGTATCAGTGAGATAAAAATCGTTTTTTTGTAAAACACTGATTTTGAAAAAAGTACAAAGATTTATAAATGATTGGTTTTTAGGCAGTTAAAAATATGGCTTGTTTGTTTATTTTTACAAATAGTTATAAAAACAATAAAATTCGGAAGCATTTTTTCATGAAATAGGCATGTCCTGATAAATACTGTAGGGAGGACAGAAACTACTGTGTGTTGCTTTTTTATACGTTTCTTTTTTCAAAAGAAGTAACAAAGGCAGAAAGAGGTTTGTAGAAAAAAGCAATTAAAATAAACAAACCAACGGTGATACTTGCGTCTGCAATATTAAATATGGCTGGAAAAAAATTAAAACTTCCGATTGTGAATAAATCTAACTGTAGCATATCGACAACTTTACCTTGTAAAAAAGGAGCGTATCCGCCCGAAGTTGGGAATAATTCGGCTGTAGGAAGATAATAGTTGCTAATGGAAAATATTTTGCCATAAAACACACAATCGACAATATTACCTATGGCTCCTGCACATATTAAAGACATACTTACGATAAGCCCAGTAGACACATAGGTTTTAATCATTTTGTATATAATCCATACAATAAATCCGGATGCTATTAATCGGAAAGTGGTAAGCAATAATTTACCAAAATAACCCTGAAAAAAGACAAAGCCAAAAGCCATTCCTTCGTTTTCTATAAAATGTAACTTAAACCAATCACCAAAAATATTGATTTCCTCTCCCAAGGTCATGTTTGTTTTCACCCAAATTTTTAAAATCTGGTCAACAATTAGAATAAAAAAGATAATACCAACAGAAATAAGTGCTTTTTTTTTCACTATTGATTCTTTTTCTCATTTATTTTTGCATCGTAAGATAATGTAGCATGGGGAACGACTCTAAGCCTTTCCTTAGGTATTAGTTTTCCAGTTTCGCGACAAATACCATAAGTCTTATTTTCTATACGAATTAATGCCGCTTCTAAGTTTTTGATGTATTTTTCTAAACGAGAAGCAAGTCTGCCAGTTTCTTCTTTAAACAATGTTTGCTGCCCTTCTTCTAAAACCTTAAAAGTTGGTGAAGTATCAGCAATATCATTTCCAGATGTTCCGCTCAAAGCATCGACATACATTTGCATGTCTTGCTTAGCTTGTTCTAATTTTTCCAGAATAATTTCCTTGAAATTCTGTAACTCCTCATCGGAATAGCGTATAAATCCTTTTCCCTCACTCATGATAACCTCCTATTTTTTAAGTACTAGTATCTTTTAATATTTATACCAATAAATTCTTGTCAAACTCAACAAAAATACAACAATTAATTGATAAAACGACATCATTTACCATATATTATTGGAATAATTGCGGATATAAATTAATTACTTGCAAATCAGCATACTTTGTTATAAATAATATTTTTTATTTTTATTTACTATGGCTCATAATAAAATTATTACTAATTTTGTAGAAATCAATTTTTTAAATTATGCTTCACACAGAAAAAATTTATAAAGGAAAAACCTTAGCCATTTTATCCGGAGGAGGAGATACTCCTGCTATTAATTCAAGTATAGAAAACATTAGAAAAAGAGCACTGTTGCTTGGTTTTAAAGTATATGGAGTTCGTACAGGTTGGAAAGGCTTGTTGGGCGATGGCGATATTGTTGACCTGACCAATCAACCTTACAACGGAACATACGGAGGAACAGCTTTGTTGTCAAGTAGAACCAATCCATTCCCTACTGAAAAAAATCCGGAATCACGCGTGCCTCAAATTATGAAAAATCTCAAAAGATACAAAATTGATGTTTTGGTAACCATCGGAGGAGATGACACCAACGGTGCAGCAAAACGATTGTATGAACAAGAGGGAATCCCTGTAATAGGATTTCCAAAAACAATTGATAATGATTTACGTACACACACGACACATTTTTATAATAAGCAAGAAATAGACGCTGTTCTTTGCCCAGGATTTCCTACGGCAGCTATGCTCGTTAGCCACATGGCTCGTCATTTAAGAACTACTAATGAGTCGCATCAGCGGATTATGGTGTTGGAAGTTATGGGACGCGATGCAGGCTGGTTAACAGGTAGTGCTTTGTTTGGTGGAGCCGAAATAGCATTAGTACCAGAGTATCCGATAACTCAAGATAAAAAAGAACATTTTTTTGAAGTAGTAAAAAAGAAATATCAAGAAAAAGAAAATCTAATTATTGCGGTCTCGGAAGGTGTTAGATGGTGGGATGATGAAAAAAAGGAAATGAGTATGGTGTATGCCAGTGCCGAAAAAGATGAATACGGACACAAACGATTTGGAGGTGTAAGCGGAGTGGTTGCTTCTGAAATTTCAAATAAATTAGGAATTTCTGCTCGTTCACAAATTTCGGGTTATTATCCCCGTTCAGGAAATTGCAATATTTACGATGCCAAACTTACATCAGCACTTGCCGACAAAGCTCTTGACCTTTTACTAAGAGAAGATTATGGCAAAATGCCCGTCATGAATAAAATGGTATCAGCGGATGGGTTGGAAGAGTACAATACAACAGCCATAGATATGGGAGCAGTAGGCAATCAACCCTTGCAAGATATATACTACAATCCCAATGAGTTTAACTTTACCGATGCCTATGTGGATTTCTTGAAAAATATATTGGGAGAACCTTATTTACCCTCGTTTGGATATAAATATAAAAAAGTTTTTCCTGAAAAATAGTTTTTTATGATTTTGGCTTTGTTTTTGATTAGTAAATACTAATTAGTAAAATTTAATATTTATAATTATGAAACGTTTGTTGTATATTATGTTGTTTGCAGGCTTTACAGTTTTAAGTAACAGTATTTTAGCCCAAGAAGTAGCGGAAAAGCCCAAGGCTTATTTTTCAATATCGGATTCTTATTTCCAATTAGGAAGTATCAAAGAAGGAGGGTCTAAATCGGTGAATGTTACATTTACGAATACGGGGAAAAAACCTCTTATCATATCCAATGTATATACTAATTGCGGATGTACTGAAATAGAATATCCCAGAGAACCTTTTATGCCCGGCAAAAGTGGCTCGCTTAAAATAACATACAACGCAACGGAGGGCGAAGGCGTTTTCAGTAAAACTGTAACCGTATATACAAACGCAAAAAACAATAAGGAAACCATTAAAGTAGAAGGAGTTGTAACTTCTAAGTGAAAAACATAATATGTTGAAAATGAGAAAAGCAGTTGTAATATAAACAACTGCTTTTTTTATAATTAAAATGTCTCGTCCTAGCATAGCGTTACACAAAAAATAAATATAATGAAAGATAACAAAGTAACGTATGTAAAACGTACCCAGCGAGATTATAGTTTATCTTTTAAACTTCAAGTAGTTACTGAAGT
>JAAYRN010000008.1 GCA_012518765.1 Bacteroidales bacterium | reverse complement strand
GATGATAACTGGAAAGATGCTTTGAGCTTTTACGAACGTATTCAAAAAGAGTATCCTACTTCACAAGAAGCCCAATCCATTGAAAAAAGAATAGAGTTTGTAAAAGTAAAATTAGAAAAATAAAATACATACATGTCCATTCAAAAAGAAAAAAATCTTTCAGAAGTACATAAAGCAAATACAATCAATTTAAAAGGAAAGAAAATAGCTATTGTTATTTCTGAATGGAATACCGCAATCACTGAATCTTTGCGAGCAGCATGTTATCAAACTTTGATAGAAAACCAAATCCAAGAAACAGATATAAAACAGGTATATACCCCCGGTAGTTTTGAACTTCCGTTTATAGCTAAACAAATGGCACTGAAAGGAATGGATGCTGTTGTTTGCTTAGGATGCATCATTCAAGGTGAAACCCGTCATTTTGATTTTATTGCCGATGCTACGGCTAACGGCATCATGAATGTAGGACTTGAAACCAACGTACCTGTTATTTTTGGAGTTTTGACAACCAACACCATAGAACAAGCTCAGGATAGAGCAGGAGGAAGGCACGGAAATAAGGGAGTAGAAGCGGCTATGACGTGCTTAAAAATGTTGGAAGTACTGTAAAAGACTATATTTTAATTTCATATAACAATACACATGGCTACAAGAAGGTGTTTTTTATTTTGTTGCTTTATGTTGATTTTTACGGCTTGTACACATGTAAAACAACAAGGAGGTATTGTTTTTTCTTTCGATGACGATTATATAGATGAGTGGCATGAATTTAAAAATGTTTTTTCTGAACATGGGATAAAAGCTACTTTTTTTATCTCTAATCCCCAATCATTAGATAGTTTAAAGGTATTAAAATTAAAAGACTTACAAAATGATAATCATGAAATTGCCTGTCATGGTTACAATCATTTAAATTGTTTGGATTATTCGGATTCTATAGATATTTATATTAAAAAAGAAATAACCTTAGCTATAAACTCTTTGAAAAACAAAGGATTTAATGTGGTTTCCTTTGCGTATCCTTATGGAGAATCTACTTCGTATATCGATTCGGTTTTGCTGTCGTATTTTACTTTTTTACGCAAAGCTACGTATAATATACACAACACAAATATAGATGCTTACGATGAAATATATGTTTCATCTTCTTCAACAAGGGTGTGTAATGCTATGGGAATTGATTGTAATTACGCTATTTCGCTAGAAAATTTGGAAAAAGCCATACAACGAGCTGTAAATAATAACGAAATACTTGTATTATACGCACATAAAATAAATAATTCGGGAGAAGATTATACAATATCACCCGAATACTTGAAAAAAGCTTTTCAATTGTGCAATAAATACAAGATACAATCGCTAAGAATGAAAGATATATCTGTGTTCCCTTTTTAATAAATAAAAATAATTATCATGAAAATAGTTTTTATGGGTACACCCGAATTTGCTACGGGAATTTTAGAAGCTATTGTTCTTTCTAACAAACACGAAATTGCTGCCGTAGTTACAGCTGCTGATAAACCTGCTGGAAGAGGGATGAAACTAACAAAATCTTCTGTCAAGCAATTTGCCGAAAAACATCAACTTCGGCTACTTCAACCTGAAAAACTAAGAGATGAAGATTTTATAAAAACACTTCAATCCATTCAAGCTGATATATTTGTGGTTGTCGCTTTTCGTATGCTCCCCGAACTTGTGTGGAGTATTCCTCCCAAAGGAACTATTAATTTACACGCTTCACTTTTACCGCAATACAGAGGTGCAGCTCCCATTAATTGGGCTATCATAAATGGTGAAACTACGACAGGAGTAAGTACTTTTTTTATCAATGAAAAAATAGACGAAGGCAATTTAATTATATCCAAAGAAATTTCTATCCACGAAGAAGATAACGCTGGAAGTTTGCACGATAAATTGTTGGGAATAGGGAAAATAGCCGTATTGGAAACTTTGGAACAAATAGAAACAAATACATACAAAGAAACCAAGCAAGTACATTCCGATACCTTAAAATACGAACCTAAACTTTTCAAAGAAAACTGTAAAATTAATTGGAATCAATCTGTTAATCAAATACATAATTTAATACGAGGTTTATCG
>JAAYRN010000064.1 GCA_012518765.1 Bacteroidales bacterium | reverse complement strand
TGTTCGAGCCGTGTATAACGACTGGCACTACAGGAATATCCAGTGTTTTACTCAAAATAGCAAAAGTTTCTTTAAACTCCTGTAATCCATGTTTTGAACGAGTTCCTTCGGGAAAAATAACTACATTTTTACCTTCTTTCAAAATATGAGAAAGTTTTTGTAAGGCTTCTTTTAGGTCTTTATTGATGTCCATCAGAATAACATTATTTTTACGAGCCATAAATTTCATCAATTTACTTTTCCAATGTTTTTCTTTTGCGAAAAAATAGGTATTTTTATAAACTCTATGCCTCATCTTGGACATGATAAACAACCCATCTAAAGAGCTTTGATGATTGGCTACAATAATACAAGCCTCATTAGGTATGTTTGTTTCACCACGACCACGAAAGCGGTACACGCTATTGAATACTATTTTGGATAAATTATTAATTCCTTGATGTATTAATCCCGATTTTGGAACCTTGAAAGAAGGAAGTTTGGTTGATAAAATCTCCTTCCAACTTGTTGATTTATTATGTGTTAAACTACTGTTTGACTGTTCTATATGTTGGCTCAATAAAGCCAATGTATTTAGTTCGTTTAGGTTTTCTTCGTTTAAGGCTAACCCAAATGTATTTTCGATAAATGCCATTAAGGAAACCCTTGTCAAAGAATCCATAGAAAGGTCTATTTCAAAATGATCGTTTTCGTTTGCGTAATATCCAGTTTCTTTATCAACAAACTCTTTCAACAAAATATACTCTTCGCTATAGTTTTTTGTAGTATCATGTTGTGAATTTTTCTTTTTTACATCGATGTAGTCTTTCAATCTGAAACGTTGTATTTTTCCTAAGCGAGTTTTGGGTAATTCTTCAGATATGATATGATACCTTTTAATGCGTTTGTAGGGAGATGTTTGCGCATTAAATTCTAAAATAGTTTGCTTCATCAGTTCTGGTAATTCATGTACTGATTTTGTTCTTACTTGTTCCATGTCGGGAAAAATAAGAGCTTGCAATATGCCTTCGTGCATAAAAACTCCTACTTCTTTTACATAAGGAGATGTTTTGATAATACCTGTTTCTAATTCATCGGGAGTGATATTTTTACCATTAGAGGTAACAATAATATCTTTCAATCGACCTGTAAGTAAAATTCCTTTTTTATCTATAACTCCCAAATCGCCAGTATGTAACCATCCGTTTTGTATGATTTGAGCAGTTTCTTCTGGGCGATTGTAATAACCTTGCATTACATTGGGACCTTTGACACAAATTTCTCCTTCTATGCTTTTCACTTCTATTCCTTTGAGTGGTAATCCAGCATAACCCAATTTCCATTTACCCGGATGGGTAAAGCTAATCATGGGCGAGGTTTCGGTCATTCCGTAACCATTCAACATATAAAACCCCAAGGTTTTAAAAGTTTTTTCTGTTTCTAATGGCAAGGCAGCTCCTCCCGAAACTAAGTATTCCAAATGTCCTCCAAATTTTTGATGTACTTCCTTGAAAATAAATTTAGAAAACCCACGGTTTTGTAATAATTTGGCAAGTTTAAAAATGCTTTTTGTCAGAAAACGAGCATTTATTTTTTCCATTACTCCTTTTGCAAGTGTGTCGTACAGTCTGGGAACGCCTATTATTAAATTTATTTTTCCTTCTTTCAAGGTATGTAAAATAGCTTCACCACTCAATCCACCTGCTATATATATAGTTTGTCCGGTATACAAAGGAGCTATCA
>JAAYRN010000063.1 GCA_012518765.1 Bacteroidales bacterium | reverse complement strand
CAACAAGATTGATAACAAATGCTTTATTTCTTTTGATAATTTCGTAAGAATGTCGTTCTTTGCGTACAGAAATATAACACATAGGAGGTTCGCTACAAATGGTTCCACACCAAGATATAGTGATGATATTGTGTTCATTAAGATTGTTTCCGCAACTAACCATTACGGCTGGTAATGGAAATAATATGGTGGCGGGTGGGAGTAGGGTTTTTGAAGTATTCATATTTTTAAAAGTTTAGTTGTGTGATAATAATAATGCCAAATCACAATGCCTGCACTTACAGCAATGTTGAGGGAGTGCTTGGTGCCTACTTGTGGAATTTCGAGCACCTTGTCGCTCAAATTGACAATGGATTGCTCTATACCCATAACCTCGTTGCCAAAGATAAAAGCTGTTTTTTGCTGTATATTGGGTTTATAATCTGACAAAAAAGTACTTTCGCGAGTTTGTTCAACCGAAATAATTTGAAAGTCATTGTTTGATAATTCTTTTACAACATCCTCTGTAGAAATGTGGTACGACCAATTGACGGATTGGGTGGCTCCAAGTGCTGTTTTTTCAATTTCCTTGTGTGGAGGTTGTGCCGTAATGCCACATAAATAAATATGAGCAACTCTAAAAGCGTCTGCGGTTCGGAAAATAGAACCTACGTTATGCATGCTACGCACATTATCTAAAACGATTACCATCGGAGTTTTATGGCTTGTCTTAAATTCCTCTATGCTTATTCGATTCAATTCGTCCATGGATAATTTTTCTTTCATGGAGGCTATGGATTATATTTTTTATACAAATCGGGTCTGCGTTCTTTGGTTCTTTCTACGGCTTTTTGTAGTTTCCATTCGTTGATTAGTTTTTCATTTCCTGAAAGTAAAATATCAGGTACACAATGTCCTTTGTAATCGTAGGGGCGGGTGTAAACGGGGGGTGATAACAGTCCGTATTGAAAGGAGTCGGACAAAGCAGATGTTTCGTCGTTTAGTACGCCCGGTATCAAGCGTATGATGCTGTCGCACAATACGGCGGCAGGTAATTCTCCTCCCGATAATACATAATCTCCTATGGAAATTTCTTGGGTAATAAACAATTCCCTAACTCTTTCGTCTATGCCTTTGTAATGACCGCATAAGAGTATAATAGATTGTTTCATAGATAGTTGATTGGCTGTAGATTGGTCAAATGTTTGTCCGTCTGGACTTAGAAATATAATTTCATCGTAAGGGCGTTCTTTGGTAAGCGATTCTATACATGCGGCAATGGGTTCTATTTTCATAACCATTCCCGATTCGCCACTAAAAGGATAATCGTCAACTCGTCGGTGTTTGTCGGTCGAATAGTCGCGAATATTGTGAATGTGTATGTTTACTATTTTCTTTTCTTGTGCTCGTCTTAGAATAGATACACCAAAAATACTGTCGAAGATTTCGGGGAAAAGGGTCAAAATATCAATTCTCATACCTATTGTCGATGTTTGGGTGGGTGAAAATTTCTAATGTGTTTAAATTTAAAGCAACTAAAGATCCGTATGTTTCGCTATTTTTGTAGTAACAGCCATTATCTAAGCAAATATAGTGATAATTATTCCTTTCGTTAATCAGAGTTTTTATGCCTTCCATGCTCAACGGTGTATGTCCGTGTACGATGATTTTATGACCGATTTTTTCAGGTTTTACAGTAAATCTTGTATTGATTAACATAAAATCAGTGTCTTCGAAAGGATTGTCTATGTTGAAATTTAAACCTGCATGTACTATTACGTATTTGTCGGTAGTGTAGTAATAGGGGAGTTGGTTTATCCATTGAATATATGATTCGGGAATATCTCTAATGTCTTCGGTATTAAAACTTTTTAGGGTTTCTTTTCCTCCTACATTTAACCAAAAAAGATAATCTTTGCTATGTTTTTTACTGAAAAAAGATGTTTTTCTGTTTTTTTCTTTGTCGTAGGCATTTAAGAAATACACTTCATGATTTCCTTTGATGGCTTTGATGTTAAATCCTTGTTTTTCTAAATCCATGAGGTAATCCAATACTTCCTTTGAGCGTTTTCCTCTGTCGATTAAATCGCCTAAGAAATACAATTCATCTTTTTGGGAAGGTTGAATATGTGTTTCCATTAGTTTTTTTAGCGTAAAAAAACATCCGTGTATGTCAGGTATAACCCATTGATTAGACATGTTTTATTTTGGTGGCTTTATCCTTTTATTTGATTGGCGACTTTTTCCATTAATAGTTTCAACTTTTTTTCTTCGGCTAAAAAGTAATCTTTGATTAAATTCATATTTTCGTCAAATTCAAAAACGTATGGAATCCCTGTGGGTAAATTGAGCGATACTATATCGGCATCGCTTATGTTTTTGATATGTTTAATAATGGCTCTTAGGCTATTTCCGTGTCCACCTACCAATATTTCTTTGTGTTGTTTGAGTTTGGGTATAATTTCGTTTTCCCAGTAAGGTATGATACGCTTGATGGTATCACTTAGGGATTCGGTTCCGGGTGTACATCCTTCTTCGTTCAATTCCTGATATTTAGGGTCGTTAGCAGGATGTTGGGGGTCGTCTAAGGGGAGGGGAGGAGGGGCTACGTCGTAGCTTCTTCTCCAAGATAATATTTCTTCTTCGCCGTATTTTTTGGCTACTTCTCTTTTGTCCATGCCTTGTAAAAAGCCATAATGTTTCTCGTTTAATCTCCATGTTTTTTCTACGGGAACCCATAGTAAATCCATTTCTTCCAAGGTAAAATAGGAGGTTTTAATGGCTCTTTTTAAGTAGGAGGTAAAACTATATCGAAACGAAAATCCATTTTCTTTAAGAATTTTTCCTGCTTCCTTTGCTTCTCTAATTCCTCTTCTTGTGAGGTCTACGTCTGTCCATCCTGTAAAACGGTTTTCATGATTCCATTGGCTTTCACCATGTCGTAAGAATACTAATCGATACATATTTAATGTTTTTTGTTTTGATATATAAAAAAATACTTTTCAAAAAGATTGCAAAAATACATTTTTTTTAGGAATCTATGCGATTGAAAATGATTTTTATGTATTTAATTTTTGTTTTCTATGTGAGAAACAACGGATTTAAAGATTTTTTTGTCAAAAAAAGGCTCAAATCCGAGTATGTCTTGTTTGTGGTTTTGGTAAATGTCTGTTTGGTAGGTGGTTAAATATAAATGTCGAATCAGTTCGGTGCAATAAAATTCGGAGCTATCGTTTGTGTTGAATTGATTGTCGAAAGGTATTTGTTTGTTTAAATAATAAAAAGTTTGATTAATAAATAATTTTTGAAGCGAATCGCTTTGATTTTTAAAACGAATGATATGGATGGAGTTTTTTTTACTGCCTTTGGTAAACGAAGATAAGGATTCGATTTGCATACCATCAGTCGTTGAAAGTGTGTTAGATACAGTATGAACAACTACCCACTGCTGGTGGACATCACGACATAATATGCCGCAGTGAGAAATGGACTGATTACTGATTTTTGCAATAGCATCGCTGATGATTCCAAATCCATGACGTAAAATAATATCACCTTCTTTCAACAGGTCGACTTCTTGGGTATTTAATTGGTATTCATTGTTTTGTTCTTGGTTTTTGCTTTTGTTTTGATGTATATACATATAACCAAGGCTTGTAAGCACAAGCACAAACAAAACAAGAACTATTTTTTTTGTCATGGTATATAGAAAAAGCTGTTCGTTGGAACAGCTTTTAAGTTTTCAATAATAATAAAATAAATTATTCTTTTTCAAGAATGATTTCTTCTGTGGCTTCAACTTCTTCTTCGGTGAAGTCATATTCTTCCGATTCGCTTGGGACTACAGCATTTTCGTTGTCTCCTTCATCCATAAAATCTTCTTTACCTTGATTGATATACCATTTTCCTTTTATCTTTTTTAGCTTGATTTGCTCTGTCGATTCTTCACTTTCTTTTACCCCTTTTTCGGTTGTTTGTACAGCGATTTGACAAGAACAGATTGCGGTAGTATCGTCTTTTATTTCGCATTTAATATTGCTTATTGATACCTTATTTTTTGCTGCTTTTTCTTTTTCTGTTTCGGGCATATAAGTGTCTAACAATTCACAAAGACCTTTTTTGTCTTTTGCTACATACTCGTTAGCTTCTTTGTATTCAGCTTTATAAAAATGGGTAAGGTATTTTTCTACGACTTGTTCGGGTTTGTTTCCGCAAGAAACAAATAAAATACTGATGGCTGCGAATGCTATTGAAAAAAGTTTAGTTTTCATATTAAATTTAATGTTAAGTTATTAAAATACTTTATATCTATTATCTTCTACTTTATATAGTTTTCTTAGTTTTTGTATGCTGTTTTGCACCTGATTTTGGTACATCATGCTTTGTTGTTGTTGGTACATGTTTATAGTGTTGGCTTGTTCTTCGTCTACTTTTAAGGAGGAGGGCGAAGCAATGTTTTGTATTTTAACTACATACATTCCCATATCACCTTTTAATAGGGTAGTTTCGTTTAGTTTCTTTTGGGCAAATATTTTTCCAATCAAACCAGCTTCGGGTCCGTAATGTCCAAAGTTGTGGTCTGCAAATGAAACACTAACAGTATCAACTGTAGTTTTGTATTCGGCTGCAACTTTGTATAAATCTTTTGTTTTGCTTAGGGTAGTATTTAGCAATCCTGTTAGTTTTTCTGCTTTTTTATCTCTTTTTACCATGGTTTCTACAAAAGTTCTAACTTGTTCTAAGTCCATGTGTCCTTTGGGATAAATACTTTTGAGCGTTACTACTACAAATGCGTTATCTATATGAAATACATTTGATACAGCTCCTTTTTTAGTATTTTCTTCGTAAGCCCAGCGTACTATTTCTCTTGCGTTGGCTGAAATACCGGGAATATTATACGACATGGCGTTTAAACGTTCAAAATTGCGTTTGTTTAAACTCATATCTTTTACTTTTTTGTCGAAAGCATCGTAGTTTTCGAGTCCGTTTACAAAATTATTAGCCTGACTTTCTGCTATGTCAAGTGTTTCGCTTGATGCTTCTATTAGTTTTTTGCCAATGGCAACTTGTATTTTCTTTTCAATGGCAGTACGATGATTGATGATGAACAACCAAGTTCCTAATTTACTTTCGTATCTGGTCAAAATTCCAGCGTTGAAGGTGTTTAATGTATCGAAAAGCATTTGTGCGGTGGTTCTGTCGAAAAATATTTGGTCGCTACCGTCGGTTAGCCATAGTCGACAAGAGTCGTTGCTTGGGTCGGGTTTTATATCCGAAAACTGATTTGCAACATCGTAAAAATCAATGCCATTTAGTAGTCCCATAAAAGCACTATCTAAAATATGTTGGGATGTTTCTTCGGTTCTGGGTGCTTCTTGTATGCCTTCTTTTGATACAAAAATGAAATTTACATGTATGGAGTCGGGGCGGATGTTTGCGGCTAATAGCTTGGCAAAAGTCCAATAATCACCGTCTATATAAGGTTCCACAAAAGTTCCTATGGGTGCATTAAATAGGGTGGTGTCTATATGTTC
This sequence comes from Bacteroidales bacterium, assembly GCA_012518765.1. Taxonomy (GTDB): domain Bacteria; phylum Bacteroidota; class Bacteroidia; order Bacteroidales; family WCHB1-69; genus UBA5266. Next base: position 670 of record JAAYRN010000063.1, on the reverse strand, counting down.
TGGAAGTTCGTGTTGTTTGTAGAAAGTACTATCGAAACGAGAGTCAACTAAAGTGTTTACAAATAGTTGTGGTGTTTCTGTGGTTTTAAATATTTCGTATTTTTCTCTTACCTCATTTTCTATTTCTAATAAATCTTTATCCGATGGTTGAATTTCAAATATGACATATTCAATATTTCTAAATTCTTCTTCTTGAGGGAAGCGATACAGGTTGTTTTCGTACCATTTTTGAATGTCTTTTTCTGTGAAATTTATTTTATCGTCAGACACTAATTCGCTACTATACGAAATATGAGTCAAGTGTACGTTAGCTCTTAACTCATTTTCTTCTTGTATTTTACGGGCAAATAATTTGGGTGTATGATGAGATTTTGCCAATAGGTTCAAATATTTTTTTAATAAGGTTTCTTTTTCCACTATTGATTCGTAGTATAAGTAGGCTACTCGAGATGCTGAATCGTAGTGTTCCATATTGTTCAGGAAGTTTTGAGCCAATTGCATGTCGTAGTTTCCATCGGGACCTCCAAAAAATCTTCTGGCATAATCGTGAGGATTGGGTCCTGTCATTAGGTCTCTTAATTCCTCAGCCGTAACGCTTATTCCCAACGCATTGTTTTGTTTGCTCAAGATGATAGAGTCAACCATTTCGTTGTAAGTGTAGCTACTTGCT
>JAAYRN010000062.1 GCA_012518765.1 Bacteroidales bacterium | reverse complement strand
ACCTCTCTCTACTTTAACGTTGGTAATTCGTCCGTCAGGTTCAACTACAAAACTTACAATAACTCTTCCTTCAACTCCAGCTTCTTTGGCAATTTTGGGGTATCGAATGTTGTCTAGAAAAAACTGCATACGAGCTTCTTCGCCTCCCGGAAATTCAGGATTTTCTTCTACAACTACAAATATTTCAGCTTCTACAACTTCCTCTTCTACATACTCCACGTATTCATATTCTTGTGTTATTGTCGATTCGTCAGACTCGGCATCGTAGTCATAGTCTATATCAACCGTGATGTTGTCTTCAATGATTTTAATTTCGGTAGATACGGCAGGGGGGGGAGGGGGTGGAGCTACTTCAGGTTTTTGCTGTTCCGTTTGTATTATAATATCATCCTCCATACTTATTCCCGCATAGTCAAAATCCATGCCCTCTCTTTCTTTAGAGCCAAACAATTCAAACATAGCTAAAATTAATACCAATGCTATAAAAATACCAACTTGGAAGAATAAAGGCTTCCTCCACTCTAAATCTGCTTTGATAGATTTCTTAAGTTCCATTGCTTAAATATTTTGAAAGTTAATTCATACAGTTTACAAAAATAGCATTAATTATAATATAAAACTCACTTTTGTTGAAAAAAATGTTTTTGATAAAAGAAAAATATCGATTTGCTTTTTTTGTACTTTTGTAGGAATGTTTTGAGATGTTATACGTAATGCTAATGGTCTATGCAATTGATTGTTATATCAAATTCGGATGAAATACAAAAAGAAATAGAGGCTGTTCACGCTTTGTTTGAAGCAGGGATGAACTGTTTTCATTTGCGAAAACCTAACTATACATATTCGGATTATGAGTTTTTTTTACGTCAAATACATGAAAAATATCATCATAAAATAGTATTACACCATGCATTTGAATTAACGAAAGAGTTTAATCTTAAAGGAATTCATCATAACAAACGCAACCAATCAACTCCCAATCATTTCAAGGGAACAAAAAGTCGTTCTTGCCACAGTTTTGAAGAAGTTTTACGCTATAAAAACGACTACGATTATGTGTTTTTAAGTCCTATTTTCGACAGCATTTCTAAACAAAACTATCATTCTGTTTTTAATGAAAAAAAACTAAGTTTAGCAGCTGAAAATCAAATTATAAATAAAAAAGTAATCGCATTGGGCGGCATTACGCCCCAACGTATTTCTCGTGTCAATCAATGGGGTTTTGGAGGAGTGGCGGTGTTGGGATATGTATGGGAAACATTTTCAAAAAAACAAAATTTCAATCAATTGATAGAAGATTTTCAGTCATTTCAGGAAAAAATTAAATTACTAAATCATGAAATATAAAACATTATTGAAACATAACATTCAGTTTATAACTCATCAAACCAACGCATACAATCATTATCAATCTGCCTTGATGGCATTGGAAGGAGGTGTAACTTGGATACAGTTGAGAATGAAGGATTGTAGCATGGAATTTGTCAAACAGCAAGCCCAATTGGTTCAAAATGCGTGTAAAAAACACAATGCGTTATTTTTTATAGATGATTATGTGGAGTTGGCAGCAGACTTACAAGCCGATGGAGTGCATTTGGGGCAAAAAGATATGCCCATCGCTCAGGCACGTCAAATAGTGGGTAATCAATTATATATAGGAGGAACCGCCAATACGTTTGAACAGATTAAACAATTGCATAAAGACGGAGTCGACTATGTTGGATTGGGACCTTTTGCTTACACCGAGACCAAGAAAAACCTGTCGCCTATTTTGGGTGTTGAAGGAGTAAAAGAAATTATAAATCAATGTCGTGCGAATAATATTCATCTACCCATTCATATCATAGGGGGTATAAAAAAAGAAGACGCACCATCTATTCTTCAAGCGGGGGCAAATGCAGTGGCTGTTTCGTCTGCTATTTTAAATAGTGAAAATCCCATACAGGAAGCAGCTGATTTTGTGAGTAGTTTAAATCACTAAGAAAAAGTTAGTATAAAATTATTACAACAAGTATTTTTATGTAAAAAAAAAACACTTATCTTTGCATTTGAGTTTTATTTTGTTAAAAATAAAATAAATGTGAAACGTAAAATTTAAATGCAATGACACTCACCGAAAAAGATGTAAAAAAAATCAAGCAAGAGCGAAAAATAGCGTATGTGTTGGCGGTAATACTATTGTTATTAGCCTCTATTTTTAATTTGTATTGGTTGTTAACCAAACAGACTTACAGTGTTTTACTCTTGATAGACATACCCATAATACTCATTTGTGTTCTCATGGTGTTTTTTATGAATAAAAACTATAACAAAGACCTAAGAGAAAGAAAGAAAAAAATAATTTTAAAAGAAGTGCAGTTGAAGTCTGATTATGATTTACCTGAGGCAGGTAGTGGAGCTTTGTATATACCGATATTAGGGAAAATTTTCCCTAAATTATGGGGTCATAAAATGAGAGTTTTACATGTATATTATTTACAAATAGACAATTATCGCCACGAAGTTGAAAAGGATTTGTTTGATAAAATTACCGCAGGAGATAGGGTAAATATGTATTACGCCAAACACAGTAATTTATTGTTAGAGATAGAATTGGCGGAGAAAGAATAGCTTAAAATAATTTATTTTTCATTAAATATTTTTGTATACTTTTGCATTCCATATATTATTAAAGAAAATTAGAGTATGCAAAAGCATAAACGCATCAAGAATCCGAATTTAATTTACGGCATACGTCCTGTTATGGAGGTTATTAATGAAAACAAAGACATTGACAAAATACTTTTACAAAAAGGAGCACGTGGCGATATGTTTCGCGAGTTGTTTCAGCTGATACGCGAACGCAACATCCCTTTTCAGTATGTGCCTATCGAACGATTGAATCGTTTTACAGGCGGTAATCATCAAGGAGTTATTTGTTTTATATCCTCGGTGGTGTATCAAAGTGTGTACGATATTATTCCTATGATTTACGAAGATGGTAAAGTGCCTTTTTTGTTGTACTTAGACAAAATAACCGATGTTCGCAATGTAGGAGCTATCGTTAGAAGTGCAGAATGTGCGGGTGTTCACGCTATTATAATACCTTCTACCCATTCGGCTCAACTCAACGAAGATGCTGTAAAAACATCATCGGGAGCTTTGCATAAAATACCTATTTGTCGCCACGATAATCCCAAAGAGGTGTTGAGTTACATCAAAGAATGTGGGATTATCTTAGTCGGTTGTACTGAAAAAGTCAAGGAGTTGTTTTTTGAACAAAATTACACCCAACCCTTGTGCTTAGTAATGGGTAATGAGGGAGTTGGAATTTCGCCTGAAATATTATCATTGTGTAATACTCGTGTTCGCATTCCGATGATGGGCAGCCTTGAATCTTTAAATGTATCTGTAGCTACGGGCATTATGCTTTTTGAAGTGGTGAAACAAAGGTTGTGATGTCGTATTTAACAAGTTTATGTTTAAAAAACATAAAAACAAAATTAAAATTATGCTAAAAAAAACACTAATTTTGCAATAAAAATACCTAAGAAAGATGAAAAAAATAAGTAGTGTTGTTGTCGTTGTCGTTTTTTGCATGCAAACACTGTATGCTCAATACGAAACACGTCCTCGTTTGGTAGAAGCGAGTTTTTTTGGTGGTCCTACCGTTATGTGGGCAAGTCCGAAAACCAAAAGTTATAAAAATGAAGGAGCCAGAATTGGAGGAGTTTACGGTGTAGGAGTAGACATTAATATGGTACAACCTTTACAGAATTATTATTTTTCTACGGGTTTACATGCTCGACACATACGTTCAGCAATGTCGTTTAAAGATAATTATCATATAGCTCACACCGATAGTATACTGAATGATAAGTTTGTACGTTCGGGTTACAATATGATATACGTAAGTATACCAACGGCTATAAAACTAAAAACAGACCCTATTGGGAGTTTTATTATTTTTGGAGTTGTGGGTATGGATAATAGTTTTTGTGTCTCGTCGAAACGCAGTGATGATATAGAAAACCAGTCGAATTATGGAAAGATAGACATGTACCAACATACGCTTTTCTTTCGCGAAGCTCTGTTGGCAAGTGTTGGTTTTGAATTTATTATCAAAGGAAACACCAAGGCGAGTTTTGAGCTTGCTTTCAACAATGGTTTTACCAATATCTTCAAGAAAAAGTATATAAATAACTTAACAAAAGACCCTGTAGTAGCGAATACACGCGGATTTGAATTTCAGTTTGGATTTGTTTTTTAAAAAACAAACTTTTTCAAGCGAACAAAATCGTTGTTAAATATAAAAAAATGTCAGAAAAAACTCTTTTTTTTAACCACATCAATACCTCTTGGACTTTGTTTTTAGACAGAGACGGAGTTATTAATCAACGTATTTACGATGGCTATGTAAGAAGTATAGAGGAGTTTGTTTTGATTGCTGGTGTAAAAGAAGCATTGGGAATTTTTCGATCTGTTTTCGGGAGAATCATTGTAGTAACCAATCAGCAGGGCATAGGCAAGGGTTTGATGACGGAGTCTGATTTAAAATCCATTCATGATTATATGCTAAAGGAATTGAATTACACCATCGATAGGATTTACTATGCTCCTTATTTAGTCGCAGATAATCACCCTTTTCGCAAGCCCAATATAGGCATGGCAGAGGCTGCACAAAAAGATTTTTCGGACATTGATTTTCAAAAATCCATTATGGTAGGTGATTCTTCTTCCGATATGGCTTTTGGTAGAAAAGCAGGTATGAAAACTGTTTTTGTCGGGAACGAAGAAACGCATACTCAACCAGATATGTATGTTAATTCTCTTTATGAATTTGCTTGTATGTTGAAAAATAGATAGGTTTATTTTTCCCCTTTATAAATATCGAATTGTTGAATATTCTCAATTTGCTTATCGTAGTATAAATAATCTTTTTCAGGAATTGAAATTTCGTAGGTTTTTCGGCTTCTGTTAGGGAGGGAATTTCCTCTTAGCCAAGGATTAAAATCTTTTAATGTTTTGTAGCTTATTCCTTGTTGCAATGCAAAATCGGTCAAATTGGCAATGGTAGTATCTACCGATAGCTTATAAGAGGGAATAGGTTGATATAAATCTTTCAATCTAAGGATTATCCCATATTTTTCTGGATTTTCAAAAATGATTTTTACAGCTAATATTCTATACATATAGCGGGCTGTTTCGGGGTTTAGGTATAAATCCCAGTATGAATAATTTTTCTGATTCGTTGCCGTGCGTCTAAAACCTCCATCGCCCATATTGTAAGCTGCTGCAGCTCCAGACCAAGAGCCGTGTTGTTTGTATGATTTATTCAAATAATCGCATGCCGCTTGTGTAGCTTTTTCTAAATGGTAGCGTTCGTCTATTTCACTGTTGATTTCCAATCCATAGCTTGTTCCGGTAGCTTGTAAAAATTGCCAAAATCCAGCCGCCTTTGAGGGCGAAACTACATTAGCTAATCCACTTTCGATTAGGGCTAAATACTTGAAATCATTAGGAATTTTATTCTCTTTTAAAATAGGTTCTATAACAGGAAAATAGCGATAGGCACGCTTGAAATACAACAGTAAATTCGACTGCCAATACAGATTGACCAACATTTCCCTGTCCAAGGCTTCTCTTACATCGTATTGATTCAGAGGAACTTTTTCGCCTGCAAAAATAATGCTGTCGGGGAGGGGAGGCGAATATAAAGAATATTTGAACGAAAATGCTTTGTTGTAATCCTCGTTTTGAGGTTGTTGTTTCAAGGTTTGGGATAAAAACAAAACAGCCGTTGCAATTGTAACTACTGTGAGTGTGAGCAGACTATATTTATAAAAAGCTTTCATGATTAAGCCATTAATTTTTTATAACGTGTGCGTTTGGGGATGTTGTCGCCCATTCTCTTTTTTCGATTTTCTTCGTATTCGGTATAGGTTCCTTCAAAGAAATATACTTCCGAATTGCCTTCAAACGACAGTATATGAGTGCAAACACGGTCGAGAAACCAGCGGTCGTGGGAAATAATCACGGCACAGCCTGCAAAATTATCCAAGGCTTCTTCTAAGGCTCGTAAGGTGTTGACATCAATATCGTTAGTAGGTTCGTCAAGGAGTAGCACATTTGCCTCTGATTTTAAAGCCATTGCCAAATGTAAGCGATTGCGTTCTCCTCCCGAAAGTACGCCTGTTTTTTTGCCTTGGTCGTTGCCTGTAAAATTAAATCGAGCAACGTAAGCCCTCGAATTAATCAGTTTCCCGCCCAATTGCATTTGTTCATCTCCTCCTGAAACCACTTCCCAAACAGTTTTTTCGGGATCAATATCTATATGTTGTTGGTCTACATAACCTAATACTACCGTTTCGCCAATTTTAAATTCTCCTGTATCGGGTGTATCCATTTCCATAATCAGTCGGAAAAGAGTGGTTTTTCCAACACCATTGGGACCAATTACCCCAACAATGGCATTGGGAGGTAGGGAAAAGTTTAAATTTTTGTATAACAATTTATTGTCAAAGGCTTTGGAAACGTCAATGGCTTCGATAACATTGCTTCCCAAACGCGGTCCGTTGGGGATGAAAATTTCTAAGCGTTCTTCTTTTTCCTTTACATCCTCGTTTAATAAGCTGTCGTAAGCATTGAGTCGGGCTTTTGATTTAGCATGTCGGGCTTTGGGTGCCATTCTAATCCATTCTAATTCACGCTCTAAAGTTTTTTGTCGCTTGGATTCTTGTTTTTGTTCAATTCTCAAACGATTGGCTTTTTGCTCCAACCACGATGAGTAATTTCCTTCCCAAGGTATGCCTTCGCCTCTATCTAATTCCAATATCCATCCTGCTACATTATCTAAAAAATAGCGGTCGTGGGTAACAGCGATTACTGTTCCTTTGTACTGTTGAAGGTGCATTTCTAACCATTGAACGGTTTCGGCATCTAAATGGTTGGTGGGTTCGTCTAATAACAGAATATCAGGCTCTTGCAACAAAAGACGACACAAGGCTACGCGGCGGCGTTCGCCACCTGATAATACAGAAATAGACATATCGGCATCGGGACAATTGAGGGCATCCATGGCACGTTCTAATTTGGCATCTAATTCCCAAGCATCATGTTGTTCAATGAGTTCTGTTAATTCTCCTTGGCGTTCAATGAGCGTATTCATTTCATCGTCGCTCATGGGCTCCATAAACTTATTATTAACTTCTTCGTATTCTTTCAAAATAGCTGCTACTTCGGCAACGCCCTCCATGACAATTTCTTTGACCGTTTTATTTTCATCTAAGATAGGCTCTTGAGGAAGATAACCCACTGAATATCCGGGCGAAAAAACTACCTCGCCGTTAAAAGCCTTGTCTTCGCCTGCAATGATTTTGAGTAAAGAAGATTTTCCAGAGCCATTTAATCCTAAAACTCCAATTTTGGCTCCGTAATAAAAAGAAAGATATATGTTTTTTAATACTTGTTTCCCAGGATTAAACGTTTTGCTGACGTTTACCATCGAAAAAATAATTTTCTTGTCATCGCTCATGCTGTGTGTGTTTTTATGTTATAAATTGTCAATATCTTAGCTTGCGTTGTTTGCGTATGCAAAGGTACGATAATTTTTGCAAAAGATAAGGGATTTTTGAAAATATTTATTCGGTAATAATTTCTCCTATAAGGGTATCATTGCTTATAAAATCAAGTAAATGAACCTTTTGAATGGTGTTTATTTCCTCTTTTTTACCGTTTACCCATACTTTGATGTAATTATCGGTAAAGCCGCTTAGTTGATGATTAGTTGTTTGTGTTTCAAATAAAACACTGCGTTTGCTTCCTATATTTTCAGTATAAAACTGATGCTTTTTACGGTTCGATAGTTCGGATAATTGTTTAGTCCTTGTTTTTTTACAAGCCTTAGAAAGTTGTTCGGGCAAAGTGTAGGCGGGTGTTCCGGGACGTTTGGAGTAAGGAAATATATGTAAATAGCTGATAGGTAGGCTTTCAATAAATTGATAGGTTTCGGTAAAATCGTTTTCATTTTCGCCCGGAAATCCTACAATAACATCTGCTGCTATGCAAGCATGTGGCATTAATTGTTTGATATACTGAACTTTTTCGGCAAAAACTTCCCGTTTGTAGCGTCTTTTCATGTTGTGTAAAATCCGATTAGACCCCGATTGCAAAGGAATGTGGAAATGAGGTAAAATTTGATTGCTTTTTGCGGTCAATTCTATGATTTCATTCGATAGTAAATTGGGTTCTATGGAAGAAATACGAACTCGCTCTAATCCTTTTATTTCAGCGAGTTGTGTTAATAAATTATATAAATCTTCACCTTTTGATGTTTTAAAATCGCCAATGTTTACACCGGTTAAAATAATTTCTTTGATGTGGTTATCGACAATGTGTTGGGCGTTAGCAAGTATGTTTTCTATGCTGTCGCTTCTGCTGGGACCTCGGGCATAGGCTACGGTGCAATAAGCACAAAAATAATCACATCCGTCTTGTATTTTCAAAAAAGAACGGGTGCGTTCGTGAAGGGAATAAGCTGAAACAAAATGGGTTTTGTCTTCGATTTGAGACAGGGGCAAAACGCTTGAGCTATGGAAAAGATTTTCAATTGCCTCTACTACTTCCAATTTATTATTGCTTCCTAAGATAATATCAGCCTCCTGATTTTGAATTAATTGCTCAGAACGTAAAGATGAAAAACAGCCAACAAAAGCCACTTTTGAATTTGGGTAATGACTTTTAATTTGGCGGGCATAATAGTGGCATTTTTTTTCGGCTTCTTTGGTTACAGCACAGGTATTGATAATGTATACATCTGCTTTTTCTTCAAAAGGAACTAATTTATAGCCTTTTGCAACAAGCAAACGCTCTATATTAGCACTTTCGCTGAAATTTAGCTTGCAACCCAATGTTTTAATCCCAATAGTTTTCAATATGTTTTATATTTTAACAACTGCAAAAGTAGTAAAATATATTGATTTTAAATAAAAAAATCTCATAAATAACTTATGAGATTTTTATGAAACACATAAAATAAAACTACTT
>JAAYRN010000007.1 GCA_012518765.1 Bacteroidales bacterium | reverse complement strand
AGAAAAAGCAGTGAGCCATCGTTTATTCGAGGCAATCCTGCTCCAAAACGCCCACCCATTCCTCTGTTACTGGCTTCATCTTTGATAAATTTTTCTGCCTTTTTCCAGTCCACACCAAAAGGAGGATTGGAAAGCATATAGTCAAATTTTTCATCTTCCAATCCATCTACCGTAAATGTATTTCCAAACTTAATATTACTGGGATTTTGTCCTTTTATCAGCATATCCGATTTACAAATGGCATAAGATTCGGGATTAATTTCTTGTCCAAAAACTTTTAGCTCGGCATTGGGATTTAGTTCTTTTACATATTGCTCGCCTACCGACAGCATTCCACCCGTTCCACATGCTGGGTCGTAGAGTGTTTTAACAATGCCTTTTTGGGTTAAAATATCTTTATCTTCTATAAAAAGTACATTCACCATTAAGCGAATGACTTCTCTTGGAGTGAAATGCTCTCCAGCAGTTTCGTTGGATTGCTCTGAAAATCTTCTGATTAAATCTTCGAAAACATATCCCATTTCCATGGATTCCATATCGCTCAAATCTATTTCTTGAAACGATTTTACAACTCTAAAAAGAATATCTGCTTTGGGGTCATCCATGCGGTCTATTTGGTCATCAAAATTGAAATACTCGATTATTTCCCTTGCACTATTAGAAAAACCATTTATATAGTTTCTAAGATTTAGGGCAATATTATTGGGGTCGGCAATAAGTTTATCAAAATTGAATTGACTTTTATTGTGAAAATTAAATCCAGCAATTTTATTAATGGCTATATCTTTTGCATTTTCTTTAAGCGATTCAACTTTGGGCAAATAATCGAGTACTTTTTGTTTGTTAGGTTCAAGTACACAATCTAATCGCCTTAGTACAGTCATTGGCAGTATTACTTTTCCATAGTCCGATTGTTTGTAATCGCCTCTAAGTAAATCGGCTACTCTCCAAATTAGATCGGCTTTTTCTTTAAAGTTTTTCATGTATATGTTTTGTCTTTTTGTTAAAGTGAATATGGAATATGTCTTATTCAGATGTAAAATTATGTGAATTGTTTTTACTTTTGCAAATGTATAAAAGTTTTTTCAATTATGTACTAAGTAACTTTGGGTTGTTTAGAGAAATATCGTTTTTTCCTTTTTTACATGTTGCTATATATAAAAAAAAGAAGGAATAATTTCCTTCTTTTGTAAGTATGATAGTAAAAATCAATTGTTTTTATTCTTCTATGCAACATACTAAATTGCGATCGCCAAAGGCTTCGTCAATTTTAGATACGGTGGGCCAATATTTATCGTCGTGAGGCATAGGAAATGCTGCTTCTTGACGTGTATAGGGTCTATTCCATTCGTTGGCACAGATTACATCCATTGTATGCGGAGCATTTTTAATTAAGTTATTGTCTTTATCGGCTTTGCCCGAAGCGATGTCGTCAATTTCTTTGCGAATTTGAATCAGGGCATCACACAGCCTGTCTATTTCGCTCAGAGGCTCACTTTCAGTAGGCTCAACCATTAGAGTTCCGTGTACGGGAAAAGCCACCGTAGGAGCGTGGAATCCATAGTCCATCAATCGTTTCGCTATTTCTCCTACTTGAACGGTCAAACTAAATGGGTTGCAGTCTAATATCATTTCATGAGCAACGCGTCCTTTCGAACCTGTATAAAGTATTTTGTAGCTATCTTTTAATCTCTCCATCATGTAGTTGGCATTTAAAATAGCATACTTGGTAGCTTCGGTCAATCCTTCGGAGCCTAACATTTTAATGTATCCGTAGGTAATGGGTAGCAATAGCGAATATCCGTAGGGAGAACCTGAAATAAATCCTCCTTTATCTCCACCTACTTTTACAATGGGGTGGGTAGGTAAAAAGTCGACTAATTCGGCAGTTACACCAATGGGACCTGCACCGGGTCCACCGCCACCGTGGGGCATGGCAAAGGTTTTATGTAAGTTTAAATGGCAGACATCGGCACCCATAAATCCGGGACTTGTCAATCCTACTTGGGCATTCATGTTCGCTCCGTCCATATAAACCAAACCATTGTTTTTGTGGATTATATCAATAATTTCTAAAATTTCTTCTTCGAAAACTCCGTGTGTAGAGGGGTAGGTAATCATCAAGCAAGCCAAATTATCTTTGTTTTCTTCGGCTTTGGTTCTTAAATCTTCAACATCTACTTCTCCATTTTCGGTAGCTTTTACGATAATAATTTTCATGCCAGCCATAGCCGCAGAAGCGGGGTTGGTTCCGTGAGCCGAAGAAGGAATCAAGCATACGTTTCTATGGGGCTCGCCTTTGTCAAGGAAATAGTTTCGTATAACCATGAGTCCAGCGTATTCGCCCGATGCTCCGGATTGTGGTTGCAAGGATACGCCTGCAAATCCTGTAATATCCGCTAAATCTTTTTCTAAATTTTGGATTAATTCTAAAAATCCTTGAGCTTGATCGGTTGGAACAAAAGGATGTAAACCTCCAAATTGAGACCAGGTAATGGGTATCATTTCGGCAGCTGCATTTAGTTTCATGGTACACGATCCCAATGGAATCATGGCTCTATTGAGAGATAAATCTTTGATTTCTAATTTTTTCAAATAACGCATCATATCTGTCTCTGAATGATAGGTATTGAAAACTCCTTGGGTTAAGAAAGGAGAGGTTCTTTGTAAACCTTTGGGTAGTTCAATTAGCTTACAATCACCTGAACATGTGATGGATGTAAACGATTTTCCTGCGGCTTTTGCCAATACAGTTAATATTGTATTTACATCGTCAAAGCTTGTAACTTCGTCTAAGCTAATGCTTATACAATCTTCGCAAATATAGCGGAAGTTTAGTTCATTTTCCAATGCAACTTTTTGAATCTCATTGGTTTTAACAGGACTTTGTATGCACAATGTATCGAAGAAATAGGTATTGAATTGTTTGTAACCTAATTTTTGAACTTCGGTATTCAAGACAACGGCTAATTTATTAATACGACTTGCTATTTCTTTGATTCCTTCTTGTCCGTGATATACGGCATACATTCCCGACATAATTCCCATTAATGCCGATGCTGTACAAATGTTCGATGTGGCTTTTTCGCGTTTAATGTGTTGTTCACGTGTTTGTAACGCCATGCGTAAAGCTCGTTTCCCTTGAGCGTCTACAGAAACACCAATGATTCGTCCGGGAAGTTGGCGTTTGAAGTCTTCTTTGCAAGCAAAAAATCCTGTTGTAGGACCACCAAAACCTATGGGTAATCCAAAGCGTTGAGAAGAACCTACTACACAGTCGGCTCCCCATTCGCCCGGAGGAGTTAATAAAGCCAATGCCATTAAATCGGTGGCAACCAATAGAAAACTTCCGTTTGCTTTTGCTTTATTTGCAAATTCGCTATAATCTTTCACTTCGCCCCATTGGTTGGGATATTGAACAAAAGCACCGAAAACTGTAGGACTAAAAATAAACTCTTCGTGTTTTCCTGCAACGATTTCAATGTTTAAGGCGTTTGCTCTGGTTTCTAATACCTTTAAAGTATGTGGGAATACATCTTCGGATACAAAAAATTGATTGGCACCATTTTTTTGCATTTCGCGGCTGCGTGCATTGTAAAACATCAACATACCTTCGGCTGCGGCTGTGGCTTCGTCTAAAAGCGATGCGTTGGCTAAGGGCATGCCTGTCATTTCCGATACCATGGTTTGATATACCAACAAAGCCTCTAAGCGACCTTGAGAAATTTCAGCTTGATAGGGAGTATAAGCGGTATACCAACCGGGATTTTCTAAGATATTACGTTGAATAACAGCAGGTGTTATGGAATTGTAATACCCCATTCCTATAAACGTTTTATATGTTTTATTTTTCTTGGCTAAAGATCTTACATGGTCTAAATAGGTGTGTTCGCTCATGGCTTCACCCACAGCCAAGGGTTTTTTTAGGCGTATTTTTGAAGGGAGGGTTTGTTCTATTAATTCATCTATGCTTGAAACTCCAATTACTTCGAGCATTTTCTTTGTTTCGTCTACTCTCGGTCCGACGTGTCTTGATAAAAAGCTATTGATTTCCATATATTTATGTTTTAATAATTAAATGCAACGTGTTTTTTTTAGGGTTTACAAAGATATAAAATTTTATTGAGTTATAAGTTTTAAAAACACATAAAGTTAGATGTATAAAATATGAAAATATAGAAGAATGAATTTTGTTGAAATCTTTTTATTTAGATAAAAAAAGACTATTTTTGCAGATATAAATTTTCAGGGAAGTATCACTATAAAAAACATTGAATATGTCAGCAGAAGTTTTGAATACACTTTGTAGCCAGTTAAACACCAAAAGTTTATTAAAAATAGCCGTTTACGATAACACACAAATAGCATTTGAACAGATAAAAAAACATGGACAAGAGTTTGTTAGTTCGTTTAAACATGATTTTCCAGATTCTATAGTTGACGTGTTATTTGTAAATAATAAACCACAAAGTTTTTATATTCAATACGGAAGTGATATTTTGTTTTTTGTGCTGCATAGCAATGTTTTTCTATTCAATCGCGACCACGAAGTGATGCGTTCGCCGTATATAAATGAGGATAAAAACCGAGCTTATTGCGGGCAAATTAGTATATACAATTTTCTAACTGATTCATTGTTACACAATAGATACAATGATTTGGGGTATTTGATAGGTAGATTATTTATAAATATGGACAATCACTATTACATTGATGGAAAACGAGAGGTAGGACAAATTTATAATAATTTTGATACAAATGTAATAAACGAAGATGCTACTAAGCAACTTTTACAATCGGCAATACGCTATACGCTTAATTTTGATTTATTGGTTCCTCCTTACGAAAAAATGAAAGAAATAAGTATACACGACATGATAGAAATCAATAATCAACGCACTCCTATACGTACAGCTAAGCGTTTAGGGTTTAGATTTCAGGCAGATACGGACAAATAAAATATATTTTTCAAAAAGAGAGAAACATGTTGTTTTTTTTTCTACTTTTGCACCGTGTTTTTTTAACGCTGAAAACGGTCAGTTCGTCTAGTGGTTAGGACTCAAGGTTTTCATCCTTGCAACAGGGGTTCGATTCCCCTACTGACTACCAAAAGGGTTTGTAAAGAAAGAGTTACAAGCCCTTTTATCTTTTTATATACACATAAAAGTACAACATGGAAAGGAAAAATAAAATTCCTGTTTTATATAAAATCCTAAGTCATTGGATAAGATTTTTCCATAATCATTTATATTACAGAAAAGTATATTTTTTAAATACGGAAAATATTCCCCCTAAAGGAACTCCCTTGGTGGTGGTTAGCAATCATCAAAACTCTTTAAACGATGCGTTGGCTATAGTTTTGTCCATTGATTTAAGACGTCCTCGTTTTTTGACAAGGGGCGATATTTTTAAAAATCCTACAATAGCCAAGCTATTATATTTTTTTGGACTGATTCCCGTTTATAGACAACGAGATGGATTACAAAGTGTTAAAACTAATTTAAATATTTTCAATACGGTAGAAGAATATATAGATGGCGGACACACCCTTGTTTTATTTCCCGAAGCCGGACATCAAGACGGGCATTACTTGGGGCGTTTTTTTCT
>JAAYRN010000061.1 GCA_012518765.1 Bacteroidales bacterium | reverse complement strand
ACAGTCGAACTACAAAGCGACTCTCCTTTTTCGGGAGTAGATTGTGGGAGTTGCAACAAATGTATAAACGCCTGTCCAACAAATGCTTTAAAACAACCTTACCTCTTAGATGCCAATCGCTGCTTGTCTTACCAAAGCATTGAACGCAAACAAATAAAATGGGACAAATCCTTGGAACCCTTTGTCTATCCTTTTATGTATGGATGCGACATTTGCCAACAAGTATGCCCGTTTAATACCGTGGAATCAAATGCTTTAATTCCCGAATTTACTATAAAAAATGAATTATTATCTTACAACGACACCGATTGGGAGCAACTTACGGAAGAGGATTTTCAGCGTATTTTCAGCGATTCGGCAGTAAAAAGAATAGGCTATTTGAAATTTATGGAAAATGTAAAAGTAGCCAAACAAATGAAAATAAAGAAAGAAACAACAACATATAAAAATCAAACTTTAGAGGAGAAATAAGAATTATTGAAAAAATATAGTGTATTTTTGCAGGTAAGAAAATATAGAGAGAAGTTTAAATGGGCGATGTTTTTATTACATAGAAATTATAATTTGAGAGATTAAATGGACACTAAATATCAGATAAAACATAAAAATAAATTTGAGCAGAGGCTAAATAAATTTGTATCTGAATTAAAATCGTATGTATCAACTGAGACGGGTGAATGGACAATTAAAGGGTTTATAGATATTTATAAAAATATTTATACAATTTCCTCAGATACAAAAATAGTATCTAAAATTCTTGAAATTCATATTTTTCCAGAGGTATTAAGATTTGCAGAAAAGTTCAATTATAAAATTGTTTTAGCAGAGCATCAAAACTGGTATCCCGATATAACGATAATAGACAAAAATAATGATAGTGTGAAATTTGCATTAGACCTTAAGACAACATTTAGAAGAGGTAAAAAGATTTCAGGTTTTACACTGGGTAGTCACGGCTCTTATTTTAAAGAAAGAGATAAAAGTAAAAACATTCAATTTCCTTATAATGATTATTTAGGACATTACTGTTTAGGAGTGATTTATACAAGAGAAGATTTTGAGGATGAATTACTAGAAACTGAAATTTATCAAGTTGAAGAGATAAGAGAGGAATATGGAGCACCCATTGAACCGATTGGACAAAGACAGGTTACAAAATTAGAAAACCTTAAATCTATAACCTCAGTTATCAAGAATTTTGATTTTTTCTCTGTAGAAAAATGGAAAATAGCAAGTGATAAAAGAGGGTCTGGAAACACTGCAAACATCGGTTCTATAATTGATATAGACGATTTGAAAAATGGAAATGGAGTTTTTAGCAAACTTGGAGAAGAATGGTTTGACGAGTACTGGATGAATTATGGAACAGTAACTATGTTAAGAGAAGGAAAGTCGGTAAAAATAAGTAGTATCTGGGATTTCTTAGAATTTAAAGGAAGAAAAGATTTATTTAATAAAGTGGTAGCGAAAGGCGCTAAAAGAAAAAGAAAAGGACAATGAAAGTAATCGTACCCCCTATTAAAAGTCAAGGAATTAAAACCAAGCTCGTGCCTTGGATAAAAGCTGTTGTACCTAAATCTGAAGGCAAATGGATTGAACCTTTCTTAGGTACTGGCGTTGTTGCTTTTAATTCGGGCTTTGAAAGTGCTATTTTAAATGATACAAATCCTCATATTGTAGAGTTTTATAAGAAAATTCAATCGGGAGAAATAACACCATTAAGAGTTAGGCAATATTTAGAAGAAGAAGGCGAAAATTTAAGGATAGCAGGAGATAATGGTTATGAACACTTTAGATTAATAAGAGATCGCTTCAATACAAATTTTGATTCTTTGGATTTCTTGTTTTTGTCGCGTGCCGGATTTAACGGAATGATGAGATTTAATAAAAAAGGTGAGTGGAACATACCCTTTTGTAAAAAACCTGAACGTTTTTCTAAATCCTATGTAACAAAAATTGTAAATCAAGTTGCAAAAATTCAAAGAGCGATTAAATCTAATTATAATTTTTATAACAAAGAATTTTCGGAAATAATACCATTAGCAGCTGAGAATGACATAATTTACTGTGACCCGCCTTACTATGGTAGATATGTAGATTATTACAACGGTTGGACAGAAGAAGATGAAAAGTTATTGTTTATGCAACTTAAAGAAACAAAAGCTAAGTTTGTTTTATCAACGTGGCATCATAATGATTACAGATCTAATGAAATGATAGAAAAATATTGGAATCAATTTAACATTATCACTAAAGACCACTTCTATCATTCGGGAGGTAAAATTGAAAATAGGAGAAGTGTTGTGGAAGCATTAGTCTGTAATTTTAAAGTTGATAAAAATATTGATTTGCATAATCATATTGTAGAAAAAAGGTCAAAACAACTAAAGCTATTTTTAGAACATACAAGTACAAATCATTCGGATTCTAAATTAGTCGTAACAGAATGATTTTTTGGCAAAAATAAAAATTCTTTATTTTTGAGGCTGCTTTTAAAAAAAATGTATTTTTGCAAAAAGTAACCAACGATGAGTAAATCAGTAAATATACCCAAGGGAACGCGTGATTTTTTGCCACTTGAAATGAAGCGGAGAAATTATATTTTTACTACCATCCGCAATGTATTCGAACAATATGGTTTTGAAGCAATAGAAACTCCTGCTATGGAAAATTTGTCAACATTAATGGGGAAATATGGAGAGGAAGGCGACAAATTATTGTTTAAAATTTTAAATTCAGGTGATTTTTTAGCAAAAGTCGACTTTTCGGAACGAAATCTTTATAAATGGACTTCTATGTTGTGTGAAAAAGGCTTGCGTTATGACTTGACCGTTCCTTTTGCTCGTTTTGTAGTACAACACCGCAATGAAATCACCCTACCTTTCAAACGCTATCAGATTCAGCCTGTTTGGCGTGCCGACAGACCTCAAAAAGGACGTTATCGCGAGTTTTACCAATGCGATGTAGATGTAATTGGTAGCAAATCCATGCTCAACGAAGTTGAATTAATTCAAATCGAAGATGATATATTTACCCGCTTGGGAATTGAGGTGGCTATCAAGCTCAATAATCGTAAAATATTGGCTGGCATAGCCGAATACATGGGAGTTGTTGATAAAATAATTGACATTACCGTTGCCATCGATAAATTAGATAAAATAGGCTTAGAAAATGTAAAAAACGAACTAAAAATAAAGGGAATAAGTGATGAAGCAATCGCCAAATTACAGCCTATTTTTGATTTAATCGGAACCAATCAAGAAAAACTAAATCAGCTCAACAACATACTTTCTCACTATCCTATAGCCTTAGAAGGCATAAGAGAAGTACAAGAAATTTTCGATTATTTATCACATATTCAGTTAAATAATTCTGTTGAATTGGATTTAACATTGGCTCGAGGATTAAATTATTATACAGCAAGTATCATCGAAGTAAAAGCTCAAAAACATAGCATAGGAAGTCTTTCGGGAGGAGGTCGTTACGACGATTTGACTGGCATTTTTGGACTTCCCGACATACCGGGCGTAGGAATTTCGTTTGGTGCCGACCGTATTTACGATGTATTAAACGAAATGGACGCTTTCCCTCCTTTGGTACAAACAGGAATCAAAGCCTTGTTTATTAATTTTGGAGAAAAGGAAGCTAAGTATATACTTCCTATAATCAGCGAATTACGACTTGCTGAGTTAAGTGTTATGCTCTATCCCGATGCGATAAAAATAGGCAGGCAGTTTACTTATGCAAACAACCAACAAATTCCTTATGTAGTTATAGCTGGAGAAGAAGAAATTAAAAATCACTGTTTACAAGTCAAAAACATGGAGACAGGAGAACAACAAACGCTAAAACCTTCGGACTTAATAGCCTTATTTAATGCATAGAAATGATATATATTTATATCCCAACGGTAAATGAACGAATACGTTATATATTTCATTATGTGTTTAGTGAACGTTTAGGGCTTCCGTATACTTTGCTTGAAAACAAAGAGGATTTTGACAAAAATACGGCAGCGGAAAAAATGGTATATGCTACCGAATATACAGGCGAATGTTTGTATGTACAAGCCCAACCTTTGTTGTTTGAAAATGATATTAGAGAACAAAATGTGAGTATATCGTGGGAAAATGATTTGCCTATATGCTTTCATACGCAGTCGGAAAATTCCTTGTTGTCTTTTGATATTTTTGCCGCTTGTTTTTGTTTTTTAAGTCGTTACGAGGAATATTTAACTACTGAAACCGATCAACACGGGCGATATAAAGCTGAAAATAGTTTTGCATATAAACATAATGTGCTTCAAATAGCCTTGGTTGACAGATGGATAGCGTATTTTGCAAGTGTGTTAAAAAAACATTTTCCCGCTTTAACAATTCAAACGCCTTCTTTTCGATTTATTCCAACTTACGACATCGACCATGCTTTTTTGTACAAACACAAAAGTTGCTACTTGACATTTGCAGGCATGTGTAAACAGCTACTGACAGGAAATTTTAAGGCATTAAAAACTCGTATTAAAGTTATAATCAATAAAATACAAGACCCATACGATACTTTTTCTTACTTGGAAAATCTGCATAAAAAATATAATTTACAGCCTATTTTCTTTATTCTTTTTGCAAAAAGAAGCAAGTATGATAAAAATAATTCCATAAAAAATAAAAAATTTACAACCCTGATTCAGCAGTTGGGAAAAAATACAAAAATCGGGATACATGCGTCTTATGCCTCAGATTTTTCACAAAATTCTTGTTTTGAAATTGAAAAAAATAGCTTACAGCAGATTTTATCCCAATCCATACAGGACAATCGTCAACATTTTATACGTTTAAAAATTCCACAAACCTATACATCTTTGATAAAAAGCGGTATAACAAACGATTATAGTATGGGATATGTTTCTCAAATAGGATTTAGAGCGGGCACGAGTTTCCCTTTTAATTTTTTCGATTTAAAGGAAAACAAAACCACCTCCCTACGCATTCATCCTTTTTTGTTTATGGAAAATGCCTTGCTGTCTTTAGAAAACACATCTTTAGAGTCTGTTTGGGAGGCTATAACACCTTGTTTAGAAGAGGTTAAAACTCATAACGGACAATTGGTTACGCTTTTTCACAATCCTTCGTTTGCCGAAGGAAATTCAATAGATTTCAAATCTTTATACGAAAAAATAATCGAATTTAGTTTACAATAACATGGGCATATACTATTTGGAACGGCAACAAATAAATGAGCAGAAATGGAACCGCTGTATAGCATCTAATCCATTGACTGAAAGTTTATTTGCATACGTGGGTTATTTAGATATTGCTTGCGACAATTGGAGTGCCTTGGTTTTAGACGATTATGTGTCGGTAATGCCTTTGCCTTGGCGTAAAAAATGGGGTATACATTACGTTTATCCTCCTTTTTTTCTTCCTCGTTTGGGCATTTTTGGAAAAGAAATAGATGCTAACTCTTTGTTATTGTGGGTGAAAGCTATTCCTAATATTTTTAAATGGATAGATATAGTTTTACACGAACACCAAGATGTGTCGGCATGGAATGAAACTAAAATTTTACATAAAACTTATAACCTACCTTGCAGCCGTCCTTATCAGGAAATAAGAAAAGCATATAGCCAAAACCATAAACGAAACTGCCAGAAAGCGAGTAGGGAAAACTGGGTTATTTCCAATGAGTTTTCCTTTGAAGAGGCAATTTTTTTGTTTAAAAATAACCAAGCAAAACAATTTAAAGTAGCTTATAAATCGGTTGATTACAAGCGATTATTGCACTTACTGACCTATTTACAGCAACAGCAACAACTTGAGTTATGGGGAGTTTTTGATGATGAGGGAAATATGTTAGCCTCTGCTTTTTTTCCTTTTTTAAATGGAAAATACTATTTTTTATTTTCAGGGAGAAACATGGAAGACCAGACAAACAAAGCCATGTTTTTTCTTATAGATCAGTTTATACAAAACCACGCCGAGCAAAATATTAGCTTAGACCTTACTTCTAATCATCCAGGTATTGCTCGTTTTTATGCTGGTTTTTCGGCAAACGAAAAATTGTTTTATCAGTTAACAATTTCTCGTCTTAATTTTATAAGTCAAACATTGTTTACTTTGTATAGAAAATTACGATAAATGCACATAAGACAACGTTGTTGATATTCAGCTATATACGTCTTTTTAGGAATGCTTTTGTTAAATAATAGCGGTGTATATTAAAAAAAAGTATACGTTTGTAAAATTATTTTTATATAAAAAGAAAAAATTATATTAGTGTTAAACTTTAAAATCTAATAAGTATGGATAGGGATTTTAAGATAGGTGAAAACGTTTCTAATGAAAACACTGTTAAAAAATCAGAAAATAGCTTTACTTTTTTTTCCTTTAAACATCTGATAGGAAGCAAACAACGAAGAATATATTTTAGTACTTTTACTGCAATTTTTACGATAGTTGCAACTATGCTTATCTTTTATTCATGTCAGGAAAAAATAGCTTGTGGAGCTTGCAAGTCGGCGACACCAGATGCTATAGAACAAGTGGTAATTAATGTAATGAATAAATCTTTTAAAGCAGATTTCAATATTGTACAATCTGTTAGAGATGGAATTTATAGAGAGTCTGTCTATCCCAATGAGATGAAAGAAAGTATATTCCAATTTTTTAAAGATTATTGCATCAATAAAAATCTTTTAATTAATAATCAAACAATGGCATTAATTATATATTACGATACGCTCATTACTCAATATCCCAATATAACAGACAAAAATATAAGAGGAATTAGTGTGTATAATATAGAGAATGATAAAATAATACACCATTTATTTGTAAAAAATGAACAAGAAGATTTTTATGAAATAGAAAATGTCAAAGTAGCGGTACCTGCTGTAACTGGCAATCATGTTCGCTTTTATCTTGAAAATTATGTGTTTACAGATATTAATAATAAATCATCTATTAGTTTGATGGGGAATTTATCTGTTGATGTATATAAAAATATTAACAAATATAAAACTCCTATGAGGTTTGAATTAAAGACACGCAAACAACTCGTTCCTCCAACAACATCCACGGAAACTGGATGTGCAGATGCGGATGGACGTAGAGTTGGTGCTGCTAATATGTACTGTTTGTGGGCTTTTTTTAAGGATAGACTAAAAAACAGCGATGTATATCAAAAAAAAAGTATATGTTTGTGAAAATTATTTTTATATAAAAAGAAATTTATATTAGTATTAAGTTTTAAAATCTAATAAATTATGAAGGCAAAAAACTTAATCTTAATTGTAGCTTTATTTTTGTATTGTACCGCTTGCAAAAAAGAAAAACCATTTCATGTTATTGATTACTCTGGTGATTATTTGACTCTTAAAACGAAGGAAACTCAATATTTTGGAGAGCCATCTCGTTCTCATGATACGATAGAAATTGTACATGTTACGGTAATAGACACATCCCACATTCAAATATTCGATTTAAAACTAACTTTCGACTCTGAAACCAAAAAATTTCAAATGAATTCAACTCTTAATCAAGGAGCTAGATACAGATATTTTACAGGTTATTTTGTAGAAGATAGCATATATATATCGTCTTTTATAGGAGGGTTGAGTGGAGGTACAAGCATTAGGTATAAAGGAAAAAAAATATAATTTTACCCTAATTCTTTAAACCTTTCCAAAGCTATTTGTCGCTGTTCGTTGCGAGGAGTAAGTTCAAATATGGAAGTTGTATTTTTTAATAAATCTATGGTTAATAATTTATTATGTAGTACATCCTTGTTCCCTGTAATTAATTTCAGGGTTTCGCTTACTTGCAAACAAGCAATTATTCCGGGTAGTACGGAAAATATGCCTGTGGGTGTGTTTTTTTCTTCCTTTGCCTGGGGGTACAAACAGCGGTAGGTGGCTCCGTTTTGGTAATTAAATACAGATACTTGTCCGTAAAATTCGGAAATAGCTCCGTAAATCATGGGTTTATTTAATCCAACACATACATCGTTTATGATATAACGAGTTGAGTAGTTGTCTGTTCCATCAATAATTATATCGTAATTTTCACAAAGCGAAAGAGCGTTATTTTCCGTAAATAAAACAGGGTAGGCTTTTATTTCTACTTCGGAATTAAGTTTTTCCAACGATTGTTTAGCACTCAATGCTTTGGAGAGACCTATTTGCGATTCGCGATACAGGATTTGTCGCTGCAAGTTGTGTAAGGTAATTGTATCATTGTCGACCAATCCGATAGATTTAATTCCCGATGCCACTAAATATTGGCTGATGACAGAACCTAATCCGCCAACACCTACTAATAAAACAGATGTATTTCTGATTTTTTTTTGTCCTTCTTCGCCTATTTCGGTCAATGCGGTTTGGCGTATGTATCTTTCCATGTTTACCGTTTAAAAATCTCCGTAAATGATTTTTTGTAAACTTCTTTTACTTCATTCATATCCACCTTGCGGTTCAATTCTTTTTCGATGGAAGTAACTCCTTTATCTACAAATCCGCAGGGGTTGATGTAATGGAAATAATTGAGGTCGGTATTTACGTTTAAGGCAAATCCGTGCATGGTAATGTAGTGGCTTGCTCGTATGCCTATGGCACAAATTTTTCGTACATTGGGTTTATCAATATCCAACCAAACGCCTGTAGCTCCTTGCAAACGAGTGCTTTGTATATTGTAATGAGCAAGGGTTTGAATAATACTTTCTTCCAATAGGTGTATATATTCTTTCAGCGAAAGTTTCAATGCGGCAATGTCTATAATCGGGTATCCCACCAATTGACCGGGACCGTGATAGGTTATGTCGCCGCCGCGGTCGATGTGGTAAAACGTAGCATTTATTTTTTTTAAAAATTCTTCATTGGCGAGCAAATTAGATGCTTCTCCATTTTGTCCCAAGGTATACACATGGGGATGTTCGCACAAAATAAGCTGAGGACGAATGTCTTGAATGTCTAATGTGGGGTCTAATTTTTTATCAATTAAAGCATTGAAAATAGTTTTTTGTTTATCCCATGCTTCTTTATAATCAATGAGTTGCCAATCTGTAATGTACATGATTTTTTATAGTTTACTGTTTATAAATGATTGTTCTGCCATAAACGAAGAGCGTACATAGGGACCGCTTTCTACGGCTTTAAATCCCAATTCCAATCCTTTTTGTTTGTAATATTCAAACATATCGGGGTGTATATATTCCTCAACATCTATATTTTGAGGAGTGGGTTGCAGGTATTGTCCTATGGTAAATAATTTACAATCTATGGAACGAAGGTCTTTCATAAGCTCTACAACTTCTTCTTGCGTTTCGCCAATGCCGACCATAATTCCCGACTTAGCCACATTGCCTGAATCGGCTATGTGTTTTAATGTCTTTAAACTGGTTTCGTAGTTTGCTCGACTTCTGACTTGGGGAGTTAAACGTTTGACAGTCTCTAAATTATGTCCTATTACATCGGGTTTTGCTTCACAAACGCTTTGAATCCATTCGGGATTGCCATCAAAATCGGGGATAAGCACTTCGATTTTTGTAGTTGGATTTACTTTGCGGATGGCAAGTATACATTCTTTCCAGTGTGAGGCTCCTTTATCGGGGAGGTCGTCTCGGTCGACAGAGGTAACTACGCAGTAGTTTAAGTTCATCAAACGAATGCTTTCGGCAAGTCGCATGGGTTCGTTCTTGTCAACAGGGAGTGGTTTGCCGGTTTTGGTTGCACAAAATTTACAAGAGCGAGTACAAATATCGCCTAAAATCATAAAAGTAGCCGTTCCTAAGGTCCAACATTTACATTTATTGGGGCATTTCCCGCTTTCGCAAATGGTGTGAAGTTGGTGTGTTTTAACCGTTTGTTTTACTTTTTCAAAATTTTCACCAGAATCTAATTTTAATTTTAACCATTCCGGTTTTCTTATATGTTTAGCCATTTTATTTTTACATCATTTAAAGATGCAAAAGTACATCAAAATTATGTATGTTGCCTCTTTAAAGTTACTTTTTTTATCCACTTTAACCTAAAGTATGAGTTTTTCCTATTTTTGAGTATAAAAAAATAATGATAAATCCTTTATTGTTCTATGCTTTACTTTCCATTATTTAGTATTTTTGCAGTGAATAAGAAAATTGATAAAAATGAGACCTGTAAGAGTAAGATTTGCTCCCAGTCCTACCGGACCTTTGCACATAGGAGGTGTACGCACCGCCTTGTATAACTATTTTTT
>JAAYRN010000006.1 GCA_012518765.1 Bacteroidales bacterium | reverse complement strand
GACAACATACTTGTATGTTGATGATTGTTTCTAATCAAATCGCTGTGGATTTCGTCAGAAATAATGGTAATGTTGTTTTTATGACAAATATGTATTAGTTTTTCCAACTCTTCTTTTTTCCAACAACGACCTCCTGGGTTGTGAGGATTACAAAGAATAAACATGGTAGTTTGTTCGTCTATTTTGCTTTCTAAATCTTCAAAATCCATGCAAAAATTTCCATTACAAAACTGTAAATTATTTTCAACTACCACTCTATCATGGTCTTTGATTGTGCTGAAAAAAGGAGGATATACGGGAGGCTGTATAATGATTTTATCATTTTTATTTGTATAGGTCAGTACAGACATGTTTAATGCTGGAACGACACCGGGTGAAAAGCAAATCCATTCTTTTTCAATTACAACACCGTGTCGTTTATACATCCAGTCGATAAAATTTTGAAAATAATTTTTGCTAAATGCTGTATATCCGTATACGGGATGTTCGGCTCTTTTTTTTACAGCATCGATAATAAAATCGGGTATAGCAATGTCCATGTCGGCTATCCACATGGGTAAAATGTCGGTTTTTCCAAAAAAATGATCTAAAAGGTCGTGTTTTAAACAGTTAGTGTTTTTTCTATCTATCGGAGTGTCAAAATTATATTTCATTATTCTAATAGGATATTTTTAGTTTTTTAAACAATGAATTGTCTTTAATTATTTCGTAGGCTTTTAAAAATGTGGTATCGTCTTCTAACCATATTTTTGCCGATTTATTTGATTCATATAAGCTACGGGCTATCAAGGTTCTAATTTGTCTTTTGATGTATTTTTCGGTGTCGAAATTATCTTGTCGTTTTTTGTAAGTATCTAATTCTTGCTGAATATAGGAGTGGAGCATTTGTTGCAGGTTTTCGTTTTCGGTCAATTCGTTTGGATGTGTGTATATTTTGTTTAAAGAGTCGGTATAAGTTTTAACGAAGCCTGTTAAATAATCGCTAAAATTGAATGTGATTGTATCTTTTACACCTTCATTTTCAGCAAAGTGGTAAAATTTTTCTAACAAATAAGGACTTATTTCAAATGAGTTGTAAAAAGTTTCAAAATCAGGATAGGTTTTCAGAAGGTTTTGTTTTTCTTGTTCTAAGTAGTTGATTACAAATTGATTAAATATGTTTTGTCTGAAAAGTTTCCAATAATAGTTGCTTACTTTGATAGTGTCCATGGGTATAAATATGTCGGGCATAATGCCTCCGCCTCCGTATACGATGCGTTTGTTGTTAGTGTAATATTTTAGTGAATCGGGGAAATGTATGCTATCAGCATTTGTGAGTTCTCCGGAGTTGTACCTGTTTATCAGGTCTTTACTATAATCCTCTATTTTTTCGTATGGCTTTTGTATAGACCTTCCACTGGGTATATAATAGCGTGAGGTAGTTAGTCGAATTACGGAGCTATCGGGAAACATGACAGGGCTTTGAACTAATCCTTTTCCGAACGAACGTCTTCCTACTATAATACCTCTGTCCCAGTCTTGTACGGCTCCCGAAACAATTTCCGATGCTGATGCCGAGTATTCGTCTATCATGATGACCAATTTTCCTTTGTCAAAATTATTTTTTCCTTTGGTGTTATAGGTCATTTTATTTTGTGTTTGATTGTTTAAGGTGTAAACGACCAATTGATTAGATTTTATAAACTGCTCTGCTATATCAATGGCTGCACTTAAAAAACCACCTGAATTTCCCCTTAAATCGAAAATAAGGTGTTTCATTCCTTGTATTTTCAGTTCACGGAGGGCTTTTTCAAATTCGTCTTTTGTTGTTTGTGAAAATCGGTCTAATTGTATATAACCCACTTCTTTATCGACCATAAAATAAGATTCAATACAATGAATGGGTATTTTGTCTCTTATAATAGTAAAAATTAAAGGCTTAGGTTCTTTCCCTCTTTTTACGTGTAACACTACTTTTGTTCCTTTTGCTCCTCGTAGTTTGGTGTATACCCATGCGTTTGTGCAAATACTTCCAACGGCTGATGAATCGTCTATTTGTATGATTTTATCGCCAGCAATGATTCCTACTTTTTCAGAAGGTCCTCCTTTAACGGGTTGTACTACAACGATTGTATCTTTCATAATTTGGAACTGTACACCTATTCCTTCAAAATTTCCCTGAAGAGGTTCGTTGGTACGGGTAACTTCTGCTTTGGGGATATAAATGGAGTGTGGATCTAATTTTTTCAGCATTTCAATTGTTCCTTTTTCAACGATTTTGTTAAAATCGACAGGGTCTACATAAAAGAACTTTAAGTATTGAAGAAATCTGTCCATTTTTTGCTGTTGCAATATGTAGTTGTCTTCGTTTTGTGCCCATGTTTGTTTATTTATACACAACAAAATAGAAATTGTGCATAAAAGAAGGAGTCTTATCTTTTTATTTTGATACATCTTTTTATAGTATTTTAATCTTTATATATTGAAACTTAATTCAATATAAGTCTATACCTTGAGAGCAAATTTACCTGCAAAGATACAAAAAAACACCATTGTATCAACAAGAAAACGATAAGGAATGTCTTTAATTTTATTCCTTATCCATAGAGGTGAAAGTAAGTAGAATAATGGTTAAGATTTTAAACTTTCGGCGGCGCTAACCATTTCAATAAGAGCATTGGTTATAGAGGCTTGTCGCATTTTGTTATATGAAAGCCTTAAATCTTTGATGAGCTCATCCGCATTTTCGGTTGCTTGGTGCATGGCTACCATACGTGCTCCGTGTTCTGAAGCAATAGATTCTGAAATATATTGATATAAATTCATTTTTATCAGTTGAGGTACCATTTGCTGATAAATGATTTCTTTTTGAGGTTCAAAAATATAGTCTATTTCTTGTTTGTCTGTTGTGGCTTGTTCAAAGACAACAGGTAGGTATTGAGTGGTTTCAACAGTTTGATTCCCTGCACTTTTAAATTTACTATATATGACCTCTACTTTATCTATCTTCTTAGCAATAAATGCGTCTATTAGTTTGTCGGCTATTACGGCAGATTTCTCGAAAGTACAATCGTCTAATATTTGATTGTCAATTTCTAAGATAGGATATCGTTTTTTGCTTATGTAATCACTTCCTCTTTTTCCTATGCAAACAAATTGTACTTTATTTTCTTTATGTTGTTGTGCATAGGTTGTGCTTAGTAATAGTTCGCTTTGTTTTATAATGGCGTTATTAAAGCCACCACATAAACCTTTATTTGAGGTAATAACAACAAAAACAATATTTTCAGCTTCTCTTATTTCTTCCAAAGGATTTTTGGTTTCTTCATTTTGAGAAGGGAAAACATTATACAATACTTCGGAAAGTTTTTTAGCGTATGGTCTGAATTGGATAATGGTATTTTGTGCCCGTCTTAATTTGGAGGCAGAAACCATTTTCATAGCGCTGGTAATTTTTTGCGTAGACCTAACG
>JAAYRN010000060.1 GCA_012518765.1 Bacteroidales bacterium | reverse complement strand
TTCAAATTCCTCGGGGGTAAAACCTGTTAAAGACAGCAACTGATTCGAATTTTTTCGAACTTTGTCGTATTTCATTTTGTGATATATTTTTTATCGTACCACAAAGGTATGTAAAAGAACGCTATAATAAATTATTAAAGATAAACTCTATTGTTGTCTAAGATTTGGGGGTAATTATAACATCATTGTTAATAATTGCTCAACTCTCACTGTTTTCTCGTTCCCATTTTCACTGCATTTTTGCTTCCGGATAATAATCATTCATTCGGCAGCGTCTCCACTGCTTTCTCCTCTAAGAACCGTACGTGCAAGTTTCCCCACATACGGCTCAAGCGTTACAAAATTTATTTATCACAAAAACCGGTTCATTGACTTTTTACAAACCTTTTGAACTTTTACAATCCTTGCCTGAAGCTTTCTCACATGGTGTTTGCATTTATGCCTGTCTATGGTTGTCCATGCTGCTGTCAGAAGTTTTTATCATTATTTTGACTATTGTGCCTAAGAATGAAAGTTTAATATTAGAAACGATTAATATGGAATTTATTCAACAACCGCGACCAAGAACGATTATAATGCAGTTTTCCGTTCAACTGATTATGAAAGAAATCAGCATGACGTTCATTTAACTGATCGATAATTTGTTTTTTCTTCTTTAAATCATTTGATCGTTTTGATCGTGACGTTATGCGGTAATAAAAACAAACAGAATCCAACTGAATGACTTTCCCACCAGTTTTTAAAAGAGATATCCAAAAATCCCAATCTTCCATGCCTACTATATATTCACAATAACCTTCAGTTGCTTCAAAATCTTTTTTCCTATACATACCGCTTACGTAGATAATATTTTTTCTGGCTAATAATCCAAGATCAAAATCGGGTAATTCCCATTCTCCGGTTCTTTCCCCAAAGAATTCGGCTCTTCCATACACCATTTTTATACTAGGATCATTTTTCAATATTGAAACACATTTTTTAATATAATCAGACGAAATAAGATCGTCTGCATCAACCGGTAAAATAAATTCTCCTTTGGACTGTCTTATGCCGCTATTTCTGGCTGACGAAACACCCCTGTTAGCCTGACTAAATAACCACACTCGATGATCTTTCCCGACAAAATCTTCTGCAATTGCTCGTGAATGGTCTTCAGATCCGTCATCGACAACGATAACTTCAAAATTGGGATAATCGGATCTCAATACCGATTCGAGCGTTTCAGCCAAATAGCGTTCCATATTGTATACGGGCACAATGACCGACACAAGCGGAAAATCACTCATAGATTCTTCAGATGACATTTTTGTAACCATATCAAAATCAAATTCTGTCTAATCCTTTGGTATATTTTTGCCAGTAATATTTTAGAGGATGGGTATATTTCAGCTTTTTCCAGGGACGACTGCTGTGAGGCTTATGAATCACCGCATTCGAAGTCATAAGATAATTACAAAAACCCAACTTAACGGCTTTATGACTGATGAAAACATCATACCACGATTTTTTGGGATTTAATTGATTAAAATCGTAGGTTGATAAAAATGCGTTAGTAAGCAAAGTACAACAAAAACTCAATCGTTTTTTTGTCGGGATAACTCCAGATTTAAAACCTGATGCGTACTCATAAGGGAAATTTACCTCTCCCCTTTCATTTGTAGTGATAGCCGCAATAAGGCCTGCTTTAGGAAGCTTTTCTACTTCATTGAACAATTTCTGAAAAGTATCTTTTTTTACGATTACATCCGATTCAACAATAATGAGATGAGCATTTTCACGTACTGCTTTTTTCTGAGCTATCTGCAAAATGAGCAAATAATTAGGAGAAGAATGTGATGTTATATCACTCATATTTACTAAGTTAAACCCATATTCACAGGAAGCTGCTTTGAGTTGTGAAGTCGTATCCTCATCACTAAAATCATTGTAAACAGTGAAATCATAGCCGATGTCAACAGTCGAACTCATAACACTTTCAATGGTTTTCATTGCAGTATCAATAGAATTTTTCACAGGAGTTGCAATATGTATTTTTATGTTATCTTTACTTACCATGTCAATGGAATTATTTAAATATCAAAATAATCGAAATGAAAAACAAAAGCTTTTTACCAAAAACAAAGTTTAAATTATATCAATAAAACCAAGACATCTATCGCTATCAGCTCTAAATGACAATGTATGATAAAATTTATCACACATGGGCATATCGAGTAATTTTATAAAAATCTTCCGGCGTTTTATAAAACAAAGAAGGAAAATTAAAATCTGCGAATACAACA
This sequence comes from Bacteroidales bacterium, assembly GCA_012518765.1. Lineage (GTDB taxonomy): Bacteria > Bacteroidota > Bacteroidia > Bacteroidales > WCHB1-69 > UBA5266. The sequence goes on along the minus strand of JAAYRN010000060.1, from coordinate 680 downwards.
ACTCTGTGTAACAGGAATAACATTCTATTAAAGCCATTTTTTTATTTGAATTACTATTATAAGGCAAAAATAGGAAAGAATTTTCTTCTTTTGATGAAATGATTGGTTTTTTATATGTTGTAAAATCAACCCATAAATATTTTAAATGAGTCCACTTTAAAAAATCGTCGACTTTTATAATGTGGTTTTAATTTCGTTTTTTTGTTGATAAAACGCTTCAAACATCTATTGCTGTCATACAAAGAAAATCGTAGCTTATATCATGTAAAGGAATATTTGCAGAGAGATTTTACACGTTTTGCAATTTTTATTTGTACGAACTTCGCCAACGATTTAAAGGCGGGTATGAAATGTTGGGTATTCTTTTCCTCTGATTTTCCTCTGATTTTCCGACGGAAGATAAAAAAATTTTTTACTGTTCCCGGAAAACGATTTTTTAGATACGCGACGCTTTTTTTAGCGGATAGTATTTTGAAAATCAAGTGATAGTTATACACTTTGTGCCGATCGAAACGACAGTAACCCAATATTCCCTTTTTTTAAGATTATTAATATAAGTTGCGTTACGTTATAATATAATGCCGAGAGGATAAATCCAAAATCCGGTTTCTGTTTACACAAAAAAGTGTATTTTTGTAAAATAAAGTTCAGTCTTTTAAATAAGAGAATACCAATACCCT
>JAAYRN010000059.1 GCA_012518765.1 Bacteroidales bacterium | reverse complement strand
TATTTTCTTTAATAGCTAAACTTGCCACTACGGCTGTTTGATATTTCTTAGCACATTGTTTTAGAAATTCAACACTTTCACCTTCTATTCTTTCGGCTTGTAAAACTGTGTTTGCAACAAAACCTGTATTGAACATTTCGGGAAATATTAATAAGTCGGGTTGTGTATCTAAACGACTTAAGAGTGCGGTATAATGTATTAAATTTTGCTCTGCCGATTGATTTTTCATATCGGTTTGTAGTATACATACATTTAAATAATCTGATTTCATAGTGTTTATGTGTTAAAAATTTCTATAGACCTTTCAAATATTCCTGTTACGTAAGCAATAGCCATTCCATAATTTGAAATGGGTATGTTTTTATCCAACAACTGTTTCATTCTATTGTACACCTGTTTTTGTGTTACCATACAAGCACCGCACTGAATCCCCATAGCAAATTGCTCTAAATCTAACAAAGGAGACAATGCCGCTACCCATTCAAATTCTATTTTTTTTCCTGTAAATTCTCTCAACATTTTGGGGATTTTATGCCTGCCAATATCTTCGCAAGAGGTTAAGTGTGTGCATGATTCTAACATCAAAATCTTATCTCCATCTTTGAGTTTAGAAATATGAGGCGTGCCTTTCAAGTAATCGTAAAAATTCCCCTTTACACTTGCTAATATAATACTAAAACTTGTCAGCGGTATATGAGACGGAACGATGTTAGACACAAAATCAAAAATTTGACTATCGGTAATGACTATATTTGGAGTGTGTTTTTTTATGTAAGACTCTAACTCCTGAGGTTGTAAACATACGGCAATGGCATGATTGTCCAAAATATCTCTAATCACCTGAACTTGTGGTAAAATCAATCTACCTTCGGGAGCTTCTGCATCCTGAGGCATAACCAAAACCACCATATCTCCTTCTGAAACCACATTACCAATCAATGAATCAGAAACATAGGCTGAAGGAGGGGTTATCTTAACAATGCTGTCAATCAAATCATCTATACCTTCTTTCTTTACAGAACTACATTCCAAAATAGGAACATTGTATTTTGACAATTCTTCTTTCAATTGACTCGATAATTTTTCTTTATCTGATTTATTATGAGCTATTACAAACGGAACTTCAAACGAATTTAGCTGTTTAATCCATTCTTTTTCTACATCTCCAAAAACATTTTCGGAAATAACCAAAATGGCAACATCAATTGTTTTTACAACTTCCTTTGTTTTTTTTATTCGTTTCTCACCCATATCGCCAACATCATCAATACCTGCTGTATCAACTAATACGACTGGTCCTATTCCAAAAACTTCTATTGACTTTCTGACAGGATCGGTAGTTGTACCTGCTATATCCGAAACAATAGCAATATCTTGTCCTGAAATAGCATTTATCAAAGAACTTTTTCCTTGATTTCTTCTTCCAAAAATCCCTATAAATACGCGCTTAGTTTTCATTGTTCTTTATTTTTTTGCAAAATTACATATTTAACAATAACAAAAAGAAGTTCCCTTGTTATTTTTTCGAGTAAATTCAAAACCGTATAAAAAAAAAGTATGATAACAGTGAGTTATCATACTTAAATATTTTTCAAAAAAAGATACTTCTTTTTTATTTGCTATCTAAAAAATTTTTCACTTCGCTTGAAGGAACGATTGCTTCTTTGAAAGTATAAGCTCCTGTTTTAGTGGAACGTACCATTTTTACAACTTTCGTAAAATCTTGTTCTCCCTTTTGTCTTAATGTTGCAACAGCTTTCTTTGCCATAGTTATCTTTATTTAATTTCTTTGTGTATTGTTACTTTTTTTAAATAGGGGTTATATTTCTTTAACTCCAAGCGTTCAGGAGTATTTTTTCTACTTTTTGTAGAAATATATCTCGACATACCTGGAACTCCAGATGCTTTTTGCTCCGTACATTCAAGGATAATTTGTTGTCTCGCTTCTTTATGTTTCTTCGCCATCTTAAATTAATACGTTAAAATGTTATACTCACTTTTAAGGAGTGCAAAAGTACAATTTTTTCTTTTACAAAACCAAAGAAAATAAAAAAAATACAAGAATTACAATAAT
>JAAYRN010000058.1 GCA_012518765.1 Bacteroidales bacterium | reverse complement strand
GTCCAATCAACATGAGCCCCTGGCACAGCAACTAAGGTTGAATTAGCCATACTTATTTTCCAAATATCATCGCTTGCAGGACCGGGTAATGAATAAACTACCGCTCCTTCCGCTTCTTGACAAACTAAACCTTGCTGTTGATCGGCGATTAATAAATAACCCCATTCATTAGAAACAGCATCTTGAGCGTTGTGGGAAGAAAAAACATTGTTGAGTATTATGTTACCATTTATTTTTTCATAAGCATGCGCTCCCCAACCTCTAGTAACCACTAATTTTTTATGTGTATTTCTTACACTTTTCACTTCTTCAAAACCAAATGTGCTATCAATATTCCAAATACCATTTTCAAACGAATAAACAATATTAATTTTCTGGGTTTGCGATGAATCCAATTCAAAGAAAGTACTATCGGTATTGTAAATAGTATCTATTTTGTAAGTTAGAGTAGGAACAAATGCAAATAATTCATTTTCAAATTCCTGTATAAATTCTATGTTTCTATTCAGCAGCGAATCTGCTTGCACTTGATACCATGTGCTAAATTGAGCTATAGACACATTGTTGATATTATTGTAAAATATTCCCTTTGGTGTAGCAGCAAATACGGTGTCTCGAAAAATAGCAAGGTCGTTTACGGCAATACTTTGACCATCTTTTTGAAAAAACCAAGTATCTTTGATGAGTTTCTTTTTTAAATCTATAATTACAATCCCAAATCCACAAGCCAAATAAGCGTATGTATCTTCGCAATGAATGCTGTAAATTGTTTTGTCGCCGCTGATTTGTTTTTTCTCTATATCGGGAATATTAAAAATAAATCCATCGGAATATAAGTCTATATTTGAACTTAAATAACATATTATAAGTGTATTAGTTTTTTCACTTGCCTCTATGGTTTGAATTCCTATGTCGTTCAATCCTTCCAATTTTCCCAATCGCTGAATGCGTTTTTCGAAAAGATTTATATAAAACAAGGTATTTTTTGTTGCTAAAAATGTATTTTCTTTTATAGTAGCTATGTGGTTTCCATGCGTATAATTAAAGTGTGTTCTCCATTCTCCTACTGCAACAGGTATTTGTGCAAATAATGTCGAAAAAATAAAAACAAAAAATAAAATTCCTATTATTTTTCTATAATTCATACAAAATTATATTTCAATTTTAGCATTAATACTAACTTAAAAAAGATAAAATTATTGTTTGACAAATAATCTTAGTTTAAATTTGATTGCTAATATGTTATAGATAAAATTATTTTTATTATTTCTTTATTAATGTCGTTATAAATGCCCTTATTTTATTTTTTTTCAACCTATTGGAAAATTAGACCGTTTTATATGTAAAAAAATTGTACTTTTGCAACCTTAAAAATCATGGTGGATATAGTTCAGCTGGTTAGAACGTCGGATTGTGGTTCCGAAGGTCGTGGGTTCGAGTCCCATTATCCACCCAACAAGAGTGTATTTTTTGTATTAAAAAAAAATGTACCTTTGTAAACATTAAATATAGAGATATTAGTAACACGTAACATATTGTAAAAGAAATGAAACCAGACATTCACCCCAAAGAGTATAGATTTGTTGTATTTAAAGACATGTCAAATGACGTTGCTTTTTTGAGCAAATCGACTATAAGAACAAAAGACACTATTGAGTGGGAAGATGGGAAGGAATACCCTTTAGTAAAATTGGAAATATCTAACACTTCGCATCCATTTTTCACAGGAAAGATGAAACTTGTGGATACCGCAGGGCGAGTGGATAAATATTTGAATAAATATAAGTCACGTTTTGACAAATCGAAAAAGTAGTAGTTTTTTTTCATAGTTTTCAGGGATTCTAAAAGGGATCCCTGTTTTTTTGTTTTTGTATCGTCCTAAATAAGCGTTACAGGTTTTCGATACAAAAATAATAAATTTATCCACAAGTTTGCAGGTTAGTCTGCAAATTTGTGGATTTTTTATATGTTCTCATTTTTATTTTATTTTGCAT
>JAAYRN010000057.1 GCA_012518765.1 Bacteroidales bacterium | reverse complement strand
TCGGTTACATTAAACAATCAATTCAAACGAAAATTTAGTTTATGGGAGTTGTATCGCTCTTTTATTTTTGTTCCCAGAGCTATATCACAGCTTAAAAGAAACAGTAAAATCAAATTAGTTGACACACAATTTGTTGAGCGGTTACAATTAGCTGTAACCGAAGTAAATGGATGTGCAGCCTGTTCTTACCAACACACAAAAATGGCTCTACAACAAGGTATGAGCAACGAAGAAATAAGCAGCTTTTTGAGCGGTAATAACGATTTTATCAAAGCCGAAGAAGCAAAAGCCATTGTATTTGCCCAACATTTTGCCGACTCTAAAGGTTTTCCTAAAAAATACACCTATGACTCTATCATAGAAGAATATGGAGAAAAAGAAGCCCTCATTATTCTTTCGGCAGTACAAGTAATGATTGCGGGCAATATCTATGGAATCCCTTTTAGTGCTTTTTTATCCCGCCTACAAGGAAAGCCATACAAAGGCAGTACATTATTCTACGAATTAAGCATGCTTATAGGAGGTATTATACTCTTACCCATTGCCTTACTCCATGGATTACTCAGAGCCCTCTTCGGACTACCTAATAAAAAACTCGATAAAAGTGTAGAGGAGGAAAAATAAACACATCTCCCACAAAACACATGTACCTAAATAAGGTAAGAAATTACTCTTTCACTATTTTTTTTGTCTCTATTCCCTTATCGGTTTGGATGTGTAGAAAATAAATACCTTTACTTAAATCGCTGATACTAAGTGTGGTTTTAGTATTATTTACGTTGAAATATTTGACTTGTTTTCCCAAGAGGTTGTATACATACATTTCTTTTATAATGTCTTGTAAATGTTCTATATACACTTGGTCGGTAGCTGGATTAGGAAATACATAAAGAGAATGTGAACGGGCTTTTAGTTCGTCTATAGCTGAAACACCTGAGGTATAAGAAAGTTCCCAACCATCGTAGGTATTTTGTTCGTCGGTAACAAATACCATAAATAAAAAGTTGGTGTTCAACACAAAAGTTGTATCGCCTATATTTCCCGAAAGGCTTAGTAGTAAGTCGTTATTTGCTGAAGCATAATCATATATATATAAAATATCCTTGTCTTTTTCGGTTTCAAATTTAGTAAAATGCAGGGAAATATAGTTTACATTATCAATTTTAATTCGCTTTTTACATTCGGTAAAATTATTATATCGCTTCGAGCCACTTCCGTCAGAAATTTTACCCGATTTGGCAGTAATTATTTGTAAAGGAGCACAGTAAGAAGGAATAGTAGTAGAATAATACGCATAAAATCCATCTTTTGTCTCTGTACTTCCCGACACCAAACGGAGGAGTATTTGATTTTTTAAAACGGTTAATTCTAAACTTCCCGAATCGTTTGTAATGCGATATTCATCCATTACAGGATCGTTGGACGAAATAAACAGGGTATCGTTTTCGGCAATTTCATATTGTATATAAAAATCTATTTTCTGAATACTATCCAAATCGGGCTGTATTATCCATGTATAATCCATGTGATTGGCATAATTTTCAAGTCGTCCGCTTCCATCTTCAAACGAACCCGATTCGGATGTAAGTGTTTGAGTTCCTGTAATTAATTTTTGAGGATAGGTATACAGTGAAGTATCGGGATAGGCATTGATTATAATTTCTTGAGCCAAATTAAAATTATTTCCACCGGGAGTCAAAGTATGGG